>JAFQOB010000237.1 GCA_017395725.1 Clostridia bacterium | reverse complement strand
TTTGAGTCCAGCACGTCTGCCAATTCCATCATTCCGGCTCATATTTTCAACATCTTGTATTATAACAAAAATATTTGAAATTGTCAAGTGTTTGGAAATATTTTATATTAAATAAATGTCCTCATCTTGTTTTCAATTTTGGGCGTCGAGGACGTCTCCCAAAACAATATAGTGATTCTGTTCGTGAAAATTTATTTTTTTACGGGACGTCGGAGGCGCCGTCACATATAAGTATAAACTATAAGCCTCCCAAAGTCTTAACATCTTTGAGAGGCTTTATCTTTATGTATTCACTTAATAGTTTATAGGCCAAACAAGCTTTGCAGGGTCAAGAAGCTCGTCTATCTCTTTCTCTGTAAACGTGCCTTCTTCTAAAAGATACTCTTTTGCTGTCTTTCCTGAAGAAATTATCTTCTTCGCTATGTCTGCTGACTTAACGTATCCGATTACAGGACAAAGTGCTGTAACAAGTCCCGCACTTCTCTCAACATAGCCTTTACAGGTATCCGGATTTGCAACTATACCGTCAATGCAGTTATCTGCCAATGTCATTGCCGCATTACCCAACGTCTCTATTGACTCAAACAAGTTATAGAAAAGTACAGGTTCAAATGCGTTAAGCTCAAGCTGTCCTGCCTCTGCCGCCATTGTTATCGTCATATCGTTACCAATTATATTAAATGCAACCTGTGACACAACCTCGGGAATAACAGGGTTTATCTTTCCGGGCATTATGGAAGAACCGTTCTGTCTCGGAGGAAGTACTATTTCTCCAAGTCCTGTCTTGGGGCCGCTTGACATAAGTCTTAAGTCATTCGACATCTTTGACATATTTACCGCACACGCCTTTATTGCTCCCGAAACATATACAAAAGTATCAATATTCTGTGTACCGTCATACAAATCCTTTGACCTTACCAAGTCGTATCCTGTAACGTCACACATACATTTCATAATATTATCGTAATATCCCTGTGTAGCGTTTATACATGAACCAACTGCTGTAGCAGCCATATTTATCGTCTTGAGTCCGTCTGCTGTCTTTCTTATTCTTTCTATATCTCTTGAAATCGCACTCGCAAACGCCTTAAAAGAACCGCCAAGACTTACGGGAACTGCATCCTGAAGCTGTGTTCTTCCCATCTTTATAATGCCTTCATACTCTGCTGCCTTCTTGTTAAGAGAATAAAGAAGATGCTCTAATTTAGGCAAAAGCTTGTCAATAAGCTTCAATGCTGTCAGCTTTCCCGCTGTGGGATATACGTCATTTGTAGACTGGCAAAGGTTTACGTGGTCATTGGGGTGTACCATCTTATAATCGCCCTTAGCCTGTCCAAGTATTTCAAGTGCTTTGTTCGCAATAACTTCATTTGCATTCATATTCGCAGAAGTACCTGCACCGCCCTGTATAGGGTCACAAATAAATTGGTCGTGTAAATTACCTGCAATAATATAATCACACGCCTCAACTATAGCCTTATATACTTCCTCGGAAAGTCCACCGTCATTGTAATTCGCAATCGCTGCCGCCTTCTTAACCTCTGCGAGAGAGTTAATCATTTCCGCAGACATTCTGCGTCCTGTAATCGGGAAGTTGAGTTTTGCTCTGTATGACTGCACACCATAGTATGCATCTACCGGTATTTCAAGGGTTCCTACCGAGTCTTTCTCAATTCTGGTATTCATAGTTCGATTCCTCCGCTTATTACATATATCATATTTTATATAACCTTATATACATTAACATAATAACGTCTTTTTTGCAATACCTCTCCAAATATTCCTAAATATCAAATTTTTTTGCATAATCAAACTTTATATTATTATGTAATATATCGATATACTTATTATAGTTAAGTCTTTTTCCTAACACACACAAAAAACAACCCAAAACAGAAAAATAATCAAGAAAGGGAGAAAAAGTTAGCTTTTTTATTTGTCAAAAAGGATTAATTATATTCTTTTTTGTCTTTATTGAAAAATAACTTGAATTTTACATATATTTATGTTATAATATCAAAGTCTATTTATTAGGCCTGCATAGTTAAATGGATATAACAAACCCCTCCTAAGAAGTAGGTCGTTCGAGTCTATGGGGGCTGGATAGAGCAAAAAACTTAATATTTATTAGCAAATGTCCCAGTAGCTCAGCTGGATAGAGCACCACCCTCCTAAGGTGGGTGTCGGGGGTT
>JAFQOB010000236.1 GCA_017395725.1 Clostridia bacterium | reverse complement strand
TTATTTAAGAATTTACTTTTTCGGTATTATGGGGCTAATGTTTTATAATATGGCTTCCGGTATTCTTAGAGCTGTCGGTGACTCTAAAAGACCTTTTTACTTTCTTGTTATATCTTCTGTTATTAACATTGTTTTGGACATATTCTTTGTCTTTGGATTGGGAATGGCCGCTGACGGTGTTGCACTTGCTACCGTAATAGCACAGTGGGTTTCGGCAATTTTGGCGGTTTTAACTCTTTTAAAAACCGAGTCTTGTATCAAGCTTATCTTTAAAGATATAAAAATTGAAAAAAAGATGCTTGGGAAAATAATTTATATAGGTTTTCCTGCGGGGCTTCAAATGGCTATAACAGCCTTTTCTAACGTTTTTGTTCAGTCTTACATAGCAAACGTTAACGGGAATCCTACACATATTTTGGGCGGTTGGACATCATACACTAAGATTGATATGTTTATGTTTTTGCCGGTACAGTCAATTGCTTTGGCTGTTACTACCTTTGTTGGTCAGAATATTGGTGTCGGAAATTACAAGAGAGCAAGAAAAGGTACATTTAATGCTATGTTTGTTTCTCTTGGTGTTAACTGTGTTTTGATTACAATAACTATGCTGTTATCTCCGTATCTTGTTAAAATTTTCAACGACGACAGTGAAGTTGTACGTTACGGTAGTATGCTTTTGGTTTGGTTATCACCATTCTATATTTTTACGTGTGTAAATCAAATTCTTGCCGCGTCTTTAAGGGGAATGGGGAACAGTACTGCTCCTATGATAATTATGCTTTCCTCGTTTGTTGGATTCAGACAATTGTATCTGTATGTTGTCTCTAATTTTATTTCTAACGAGTTATTACCCATTGGATTCAGTTATCCGGCCGGTTGGTTTGTTTGTATGTGCATAATTTCAACATACTATTTTCTATACAAACCAAAGAAAAATATAATTATTGATGGTTGATGAAATCTATTGACAAATCATAACATATATTATATAATCATCTGTAGTAAATTGGCTTTTTGTGTAAAAAGCAAAAAGCCAATTTCAATACACTAACATTGAATAATTGTTCAATTGTTTGTTTTGGGGGCGAGAATTTTATGAGAAAAAGATTTAGGATTGAGGTTGATTGCGCAAATTGCGCGAATAAAATGGAACGTATTATAAACAACGTTTCGGGAATAAGAAATGCCTCAATAAATTTTATGGCTTTAAAGCTTGATGTTGAATTTGAAGACGGTGTTTTAGTTGAAGAGGTTATGAATACTGTTTTAAAAGAGTGTAAAAAGGTCGAAAGAGATTGTGAGATTTATTTTTAAGTTAGGTGATTCCTATGAATAAAAAACAAAAGAGAATACTGTTTAGAATTATATTTTCTTTTTCGTTTTGTTTGCTTGTATCTTTTTTTTCTGTTTCCGAATATATTCATTTAATTTTATATATTATTCCTTACTTAATAATTGGATATGATATACTTAGAGACGCAGTATTAGGCGTTATAAACAAGCAACCTTTTGATGAAAATTTTTTGATGGCTATTGCTACCGTAGGAGCCTTTGCTCTCGGGGAATATACTGAGGCTGTTTTTGTTATACTGTTTTATCAGCTTGGCGAATTATTCCAGAGTTATGCTGTTGGAAAATCGAGAAATAATATTGCAAAATTAATGGAAATCAGACCTGATTATGCTAACGTTGAAAACGAAAACGGTGAGCTTATAAAGATTTATCCCGATGAATTATCCGTTGGCGATATCATTTACGTAAAGCCCGGAGAGTTGATTCCCGTTGATGCTGTTATAGAAGAAGGGTCTTCGTTTATTGATACAGTTGCTTTAACCGGTGAAAGTGTTCCTCAAAGCGTTACGGTTGGAGATAGTGTTTTGAGTGGCTCTGTTAACTTAAAAGGTTTGCTGAAATTAAAGGTTGCTAAAGCTTTTGATGAATCAACTGCATCAAAAATTCTTGAGCTTGTTGAAAATGCAAGTTCTAAAAAAGCAAAAGCTGAAAAGTTTATATCTAAATTTGCACACATTTATACACCCGCTGTTTGTGGTTTATCATTTTTGTTGGGATTATTTGTTCCTCTGTTAATATTAATTATTACAGGGAATAATACATTTGGGGATTGGATATACAGGGCGCTTACTTTCCTTGTTATAAGCTGTCCGTGTGCTCTTGTTGTGAGTATACCTTTAACTTTTTTCGCAAGCATCGGCGGTGCGGGGAAGTGTGGTATTCTTGTGAAAGGCGCAAATTATCTGGAAGCTCTATCGACTGCTGAAATTGCTGTTTTTGACAAGACCGGTACACTTACTAAGGGTGTCTTTGAGGTGGTTGATATTTATTCAGTAAACTATGAAAAAAATGAACTGTTAGAGTATGCTGTATTGGCTGAAATCTATTCAAATCACCCGATTAGTGAAAGTTTAAGAAAATCATATAGCAAACCTCTTGACAAATCGAGAAATTCGTGCTTTACTGAAATAAGCGGTTTCGGCGTTTCTGCAAAAATCGACAATTTTGATGTTTTGGTTGGAAATGCTAAATTAATGATTTCGAATAATATCGACTTTATCGAGTGCGACAAAATCGGCACGGTTGTTTACGTTGCTATTGATAACAAGTTTGCAGGTTATATTGTTATATCCGACGTCTTAAAGGATAATGCATTTAAAGCCATTAATTCAATAAGAGAGCTTGGGGTTGACAATTGCGTTATGCTGACCGGAGATAGAAAAGCAGTTGGCGAAAACGTTGCTGAGACACTCGGGTTTGATAAGGTGTTCGCCGAGCTTTTACCGGGCGATAAAGTGTCTGTCGTTGAATCCTTAATTCAGAATAAAAAGAAAGAAGGTTCGTTGATATTCGTTGGTGACGGTATAAATGATGCTCCTGTTTTGGCGAGAGCTGACATAGGAGTCGCTATGGGTGCTTTAGGTTCTGATGCCGCTATAGAGGCTGCCGACGTCGTTATAATGGACGACGACCCCGCTAAAATTTCTAAGGCTATTCATATTGCAAAAAAATGTATGAGAATCGTATATCAAAATATTTATTTTGCAATTGGTATAAAAATTATATTTCTTTTACTTGGAGCTTTTGGGTTGACAAATATGTGGTTTGCCATTTTTTCCGATGTAGGTGTTATGGTGATTGCAGTTTTAAATTCAGTAAGAGCTTTGAAGGTATAAGAGACCTTGTATACATAAAAACGGAGGAAGTATGTTAGAATTAAAAAACGTTTCTTTTGAGGTGCAAACTGAATCTGAAGAAAAAGCGATTGTTAAAGACGTAAGTTTTACCATAGAAGATAATAAATTCGTTGTTATTACCGGCCCTAACGGCGGCGGTAAGTCAACACTTGCTAAACTTATAATGGGTATTGAAAAGCCAACCTCGGGTCAAATTATTTTTGACGGTGTTGATATTACAAATATGAGTATAACCGAGAGAGCTAATCTCGGAGTGAGTTTTGCCTTTCAACAGCCTGTTAGATTTAAAGGTATATACGTTTTTGACCTTTTGCGAATTGCTGCTAAAAAACAGCTTACTGTTTCTGAGGCTTGTGAATATCTTTCCGCAGTTGGTCTTTGTGCCAAGGATTATATTAACCGCGAAATAAACAGCAGTCTTTCGGGAGGAGAATTAAAAAGAATTGAAATTGCAACTGTGCTTGCAAGAGGAACCAAGCTCTCTGTGTTTGATGAACCGGAAGCCGGAATTGACCTTTGGAGCTTCCAGAATCTTATAAAGATTTTTGAGCAGATGCAGAGTAACATAAAGGGTTCTATTCTTATTATCTCCCATCAGGAAAGAATTTTGAATATTGCAGACGAAATCGTTCTTATCGCAGACGGAAAAATTAAGAAGCACGGCAAAAAAGAAGAGGTTTTGCCCGAATTGTTGGCACAAACAGCCGCTCGTGGCTTGTGTGTAAAATTTACAGATGGAGGTAGAAACTGATGAAAGATAAGATTCAAGAGAGACTTTTGTCAGAGGTTGCCGACCTCCACGATATTCCTACGGGTGCGTATAATATACGCGAGAACGGCGAAACGGCTAAAAGAAATACAACCGCAAATATTGATATTGTTACTAAAAAAGAAGAAAACGGTATAGACATTCGTATTAAATCGGGAACTAAGAACGAAAGTGTTCATATTCCTGTTGTTATAAGCAAATCGGGTATTGATGAAACTGTTTACAACGATTTTTATATCGGTGATGACTGTGACGTTGTTATTGTTGCCGGTTGCGGAATTCACAATAGCGGCGATTTTGACTCTAAGCATAACGGTCTGCACAGATTCTATGTCGGCAAGAATTCTAAAATTAAATACGTTGAAAAGCACTACGGTGAGGGTGATGGAAACGGAAAAAAGATTATGAATCCCGGTACCGAGGTGTATATAGACGAAAACAGCAGTGTTGAAATGGAAATGGTTCAGATTAAAGGCGTTGACTCAACTATTCGTAAGACAACTGCTCAATTAAAAGCGGGAGCTAAGCTGATTGTCAGAGAAAGGCTTATGACGCACGGAAAACAAACTGCTATCAGCGATTATGTTACCGAACTTGAGGGTGACGGCTCTGCTGTTGATATTGTCTCGCGTTCTGTAGCCAAAGATGATTCTTACCAAAAAATTGATTCCAAGATAATCGGTAACTGTGCTTGTAACGGTCATAGGAATGTGATGCTATTATTATGGACAACGCTAATGTTGTTGCTGTTCCGGCTCTTGAAGCCAATTCTATTGACGCTATGCTTGTTCACGAGGCTGCAATTGGTAAAATTGCGGGAGAACAGCTTATTAAGCTTATGTCGTTAGGATTAACCGAAGCTGAGGCTGAAGAGCAGATTATCGGCGGATTCTTAAAATAAAAGTATTTAGGTGATTTGATGTATTTTGAACAAAAGTTTGAAAAATGTGATGAGACAGAAGTTCACGAAGACGTTTTGTCTGTTGTGAAAACAAAGCTTCCAAAAGAAGAGCATATGTACGATTTGGCAGAGCTTTTTAAAGTCTTCGGTGATTCAACTAGAATTAGAATTTTGTTCGTTCTCGCCGAGGCTGAGGTTTGTGTATGCGACCTTGCTGCTATGTTGAATATGACTTCTTCTGCCATTTCACATCAGTTGAATATACTTAAAAGAACAAAGCTTATAAAAAGCAAACGCGATGGTAAGTCTGTTTTTTACTCCCTTGCAGATAATCACGTTCGTACTATTC
>JAFQOB010000235.1 GCA_017395725.1 Clostridia bacterium | reverse complement strand
GCTCCTCGGATATAAGCTTTATAACGTAGGGGGAACAAAAGCCGCCCTGACATCTTCCCATACCGGTTCTTGTTCTTCGCTTAACACCGTCCATATCCCAAGCGGGCGGATTTTGACGGAGGCAGGCTCTTATTTCACCCTCCGTTATTCCCTCGCATCTGCATATTATTCTACCGTAAGCAGCGTGTGTTTTTATAAACTCATTCTTTTGATTGTCATCAAGCTTATAGAAAGTATCCTCAGAGGTTCTGAAACCGTTCCAATCAGACCTTGATTCAAGAGGTAGACCGCTTTTTCTCAGTAGATTTACTATATATTCGGCTATGGCAACACAGCAGGTAAGCCCCGGCGAATCAATAGCAACGGCATTAATAAGTCCACCTACTGTTTTTGATTCTTCGATAATAAAATCGCCGCCCTCTATTGATGCACGAACACCTGTAAATGACGTTATTACTTTAGATAAATCCACAGTCGGAACACTCTTTTTCACAAGAAGCGAAACGTCGCTGAGTCCCTTGCTTGTAGTATTCGTATTATCTGAATACTCAACCTGGGCGGCAGTAGGCCCAAGCAAAAGATTACCGTCTGCAGTAGGCGTAACAAGAACTCCCTTTCCCGCTTTTGTGGGTACTTGAAATATGGTATGTGAAACTGTTTTACCCTCTGTTTTGTCGAGAAGCATATATTCACCCGCACGAGGAATTATATTATATTCTTCTCCCCCTGCCATTTTTGATATAATACCGCTGTATGCTCCCGCGCAGTTTATAAGATATCTGCACATCAATTCTTTTCCGTCATTTGAAGTAACGACGAATACTCCCTCTTCATTTTTGCTTATGTCGGTTACTTCAAAATTTCGTTCAAAGGCGACACCGTTGTCCATAGCGTTCCCCATTGAAGCAATTGCAAGCTTGTAAGGGCTTATAATTCCCGCGTTCTGTACCTGTAAAGCAAGAGTTACTTCTTCTGACAGTTCAGGTTCTATTTTTCTCGCCTCATCTCCGCTTATTATACGAAGTCCCGATATACCGTTTTGTCTCCCTCTTTCAAAAAGGGTATATATTTCCTGTTCCTCTTCTTTGCCGAAGGCACATACCAACGAGCCGTTTTTTCTGTACGGAACGTTAAGCATTTCCGCCGCTTCAAAAAGCTTTTCCACCCCTTTGGCATTAAGACGGGCTTTAAGTGTATTCGGAATAGGGTCATATCCACCGTGAATAATACCGCTGTTAGCCTTAGTAGCACCAACTGCAACATCATTTTGTTTCTCGGCAAGGCAAACCAAAAGCTTATATTTTGACAGTTCTCTTGCCGTCATACAGCCAATGACACCGCCCCCGATTACAAGTACATCATAAATCATCTGTTTTTTCTCCTTTATATGTTATTTTTATTATTTACAGGAAAACAAAAAAGAAACGGAAAAACAAGACGGTATTATTCTTACCATCTCGATTTTTCCGTTTCTCTAAATCTCTCGGAATAATTATTTATTTTTTACTCGTTCCACAACTTTTTACTACCTGTGGAGACCGCCAAAGCACCGTATCCCAATGCGGATATTACCTCAGCCTTTGTTTCAACAAGACCTCCGGCGATAACGGGAATATTATCGGAAGCAAATTTTTCAATAACCTTACCGATAACCCCCGGCATTATTTCAATAAAGTCGGGTTTTGACGAACGAATCATTTCTCTTATGGATTCAACGCCCTGAGAATCTAACGCAAAACACCGTTGTATAGCAGTAATGCCAACATCCTTTGCATTTTTTACAAGGGCAGATTTGGTGGTAATAATACCGTCTGCGCCTAAAGCTGCAAGGTATTCCACACCGCACTTGTCTTTACCAATACCGTGCATAAGGTCGATATGTACAAGTACGCACTTGTTTTTACTATGCGCAATTCTAAGGATATCGCGTATTGTAATAACGTCTGCTTCAAGCAAAAATATTACCCCGCACTCAGAATTTACCGCATCATCAAAACCGTCATGTCGCACCGCCGCAATAACGGGACAGTCCTCAAGCTTTTCTTTTATTTCAATAGGCTTCAATTTTTCACACCCTAACGAATCTTGATTATACTACCAAGAAAACGTTTTGTCAAGTATATCCTATTCAAATATAAGCTCTCCGTTTTCGTCGGCGTAGGCAGTTTTGAAGGTCATATCCCCCGCATAACCGCCGATTCTTTTAAATCCGGTAAATACGATTTTACCGTTCCAGACAGCGCCTTTGGGTACAGATTCGCAAGGAACGGAAGGGTTAGTCGGCTCTCTCCAACCGTCAAAAGCGTTGTCGGATATAAGATACTGTGCCTTTCCGTGAAGGCTGAATATAAGATAGTATCTTCCGTTATATTCAATATAGTCGGGACATTCGGGCTCGGTATTGTCGGGAGAAATATATATAGGCTTTCCGCTATCCTCCCAATTTTCCAAATCACGCGAAACGTAATGCGCAAGACAACCCCTGTTTTCCTGTTTCAGTCTGGTTGTCAAAAACATATGATATACACCGTCATTATCCTTTACAACTTTAGGGTCGCGAAGAGTGGGTGTATTATATTTATCGGAGAGGGTAAATGAAAAGTCCTTGTCTTTTGTAAAGTTATATCCGTTGACCGATATACTTCTGTGAACGGACCTTGGAACTCCCGGTCTAAGTCTTTTAGTATAGAACAAATATTGCTTACCGTTGTCCTCAAACCAAGAACCCGTGCAAAAAGAACCTTCCTCGGGATCTTCAAGCGGAACTGCAGTTGGATGCACGTACCAGGTAACAAAATCTTTAGTGGAAATATGCTCCCATTGATGTCCGCCTAAATTCCATTTGCTGCAATGATGATGACGGTCCTTCAGATACAAAACGTGATAAACTCCGTCCTTTACGTAAGGCATACAGTCGCCGACGAATACCTTTTCCGACGGTCTCCACCCTTCCGCATTTTGAAAAGTATCTATAACCTCTTGTGTTTTCAAAGGCGGTTCGGTATAATCGTGGTAACTAACGTCAATATTTGATATAATATCGTCACCTTTTTCAAAGAAACGAACACCGATAGGCCATTCTTCATCTTCAAGAATACCGTTTACGTATAATTCTATTCTGTGGGGCAATATTACAACTTCGATTTTATCGCCGAGAGCGACTTGGGACACAAGACCAAGAGGACGTCTGTTGTAATCATATACAACGTCAACGTTTATCTGACCGTCAAATGCCTGTACTTCAAAGGTTTTTCTTCCATTCTTATATGAAATTGCATACGAAGGTATTTTATCGAGCACAAAAGAAATTTTCATAAGATTCCCTTTCATTACTATCACTATTTAATAAATAGTAGCATAAATAATAGTATTTTTCAACTCTTTTATTATTATTTCAAACAAAAAAAATATCGAGCGTTTTGCCCGATATTTTTTATTTATAAAAATTTGTTGACCTTGTAACTGTTGCGGGGGGAGCGAAGTCGAGCTTTTGGTCTGCAATACCGAGTATATCTTCGGGGCGAATCCAAGGCTTGTTCTGAATAGCGCTTGTTTCTTCGTGAGTAAGATAACCGTTATATGCAGTAAGACTTCTGCGATAGAAGCCGTCTTTTATACAGCAACCCGCAATACCGTCGTTAAGTATGCTCATAATCATAGGAAGCATTTCAGCCGCATAGGCAACCGAGGTAGAATTTGCAACAGCACCGGGGATATTGGATACACAGTAGTGAACAACACCGTTTACAACGTATCTGGGATTATCGTGGTGGGTTTCGTGACTCGATTCAATTGCACCGGGGTCGTCGTTTGATATGTCAACGAGAACGGAACCGGGTTCCATAAGCTTCAACATTTCTTTGTCTATAAGGAAGTCCTTGCGTTCTTTAGGCCACTTAACGCAGTTGAGAACCATATCAGTCTGAGGAAGAACGGAAGCGATAGTTTCTTTGTTACAGAACATAGTATCTATAGTTGCGCCGTACTGGTCGGAAAGCT
>JAFQOB010000234.1 GCA_017395725.1 Clostridia bacterium | reverse complement strand
GCGACGACGTAAAACGTTTTGCCGACAGATTGGGAGTAACTCTTAATTAAGATTTTTTGGGCGGCGCTAAATTTGTGCCGCCTCTAAATATATATTACGAAAGGTTTTTGTAATGGCTTATACTAAAGAACAAAAGAGCTTTATTTCTCCCGATAAGGAGACGGAGATAGTTTATTACGTATATACCCCTGAGAAGACGCCAAAGGCTGTTTTTCAGATTATTCACGGAATGTGCGAGTATATGGAAAGATACGAGCATTTTGCCGAATATCTTTGCGACAAGGGTATTGTCGTGTGCGGTTTTGATATGCGCGGACACGGCAAGAGCGCAAAGACAAAAGATGATTTGGGCTATTTTGGTGCTAAAAAGGGTTATGACTATTTCAGCAAGGATACAGAAGCATTAAGGCTTATAATGCGTGAAAAATACAGAAGGCTGCCATATATTATGTTTGGACACAGTATGGGAAGTCTTGTGCTTCGCGACTATATAGTTGATCACGGTACAGATATTGACGGTGCTATTCTTTCAGGAACTGTGGGCGGAAAATATCCTTTGAAGCAGGGAATAGCGTTGACTGAATTTACCGCAAGATTTAAAGGCGGTAGGTCAAGAAGAGAGTCTTTGAAAGAAGCAATTATGAAAGTTTTCGATATGGAATTTGAGGAGAAGACACCGAGAGCGTGGATATCACGCGATACAAACGTGGGTATTGAAAACGATAAAGACGAACTGTGTGATTTTACGTTTACTTCAAGAGGTTTTAACGACTTACTTCGTTTATATGATAACGTATCGTATCCCGAGTGGGCTGAAGACGTACCGAAGAGTTTGCCTATATTTATAATAAGCGGAAGTGATGACCCCATAGGCGGAAAGGGCAAGGGTGTTACCGAGGTTTACGAAAGCCTTGTTGATGCCGAAATAAATAATCTTACGTTTAAGCTTTATGAAGGGGCTCGTCACGAGCTTGTAAACGAAACTAATAAGGAAGAAGTATTTGACGATATACACGAGTGGTGCGAGAGCGTTATTGAAGGCGTTGTCGAGTGTATGAAATTTAACTGAAAGAGAGAATGTGTATGGCGGGAAAAATTCTCGGAATAGATTACGGTGAAGCAAGAACGGGCGTGGCTGTAAGTGATGCGTTGGGATTTCTTGCGAACGGAATCGGCAATATAGAGGAACGTGACATCAATAGACTGTTAAATAAGATAGCCGAAAAGGCGGCAGAGCTGTCGGTGGAAAAAATAGTAATGGGATATCCCGTTAATATGAACGGAACCTTGGGGCCGAAGGCTGAAAAGGTTGCAAAGTTGGCAGAAAGACTGAAAGAGAAGACAGGTTTACCCGTTATTCTTTTTGATGAAAGATGTACCACAATGGCGGCACATCAGTTTTTGAACGAGACCAATACAAGAGGAAAAAAAAGAAAGGGTGTTGTTGATACCCTTTCAGCACAGATTATTTTGCAGAATTATATGGATAGTAATAGACTTTAAGAAACCTACTTTCTTTAAGGAAGAAAGCAGGCAAAGAACCTACTTTCTTTGAGGAAGAAAGTAGGCAAAGAACCTTTTTAAAAGGGGACAGTGCTATACTTTATATTTGAACTGACTAATGTAAGTACAAAAGTTTTTGCGGATTCCAAAGGAGCTTTTTTCAAAAAGCTTCTTTGGTGGGTTTCAGGGCGAAGCCCTGATTTCCTATTGCTAAAAAAACAAAAACCCTTTTTAACCAAAAGGGTTTTTGTCTTAAAAATGGTTATATCAGACTTGTAAGCCGGGTTCTGTGGAAAGCATAAAGCTTAACCGCGTTCATCTATCTTCGCTTGGCGTTACCGACAAGCTTCGGGTAAAAAATACCCGCGCCACCCAAGAGTAAACGACGGGCAGCCGCTTGCATTACTGCAATACTCTTATACGGTGTTGCTTCGGATAGGGTTTACATTTCCTCTATGTTACCATAGAGCAAGGTGAGCTCTTACCTCGCCTTTCCACCCTTACCTATACGCAAAAAATACGTATAGGCGGTATATCTCTGTTGCACTCTCCCGGGAGTCGCCTCCGGCGGACGTTATCCGTTATCCTGCCCTATGAAGCCCGGACTTTCCTCGCGAT
>JAFQOB010000233.1 GCA_017395725.1 Clostridia bacterium | reverse complement strand
TTATCTTAAATTAACGCAAAACTGTTACCAATCCTCTTGCACAATTGTTTACAATCTTGCTCTTGACAGAGGACGTCGCCCCCTACAATATAGAGATATAGTTTGTACAAATAAATAATAGTAGCACAAACCGATTATTCGAAGTTTCTTTATTTACATTCTTTCCTAAAAATCCCTCTCCGTCACACTTCGTGTGCCACCTCTCCCGTAGGGCGAGGCTCTATGTTCGCACAAACCAAAGTTTCAAGGTTTCTTTGCCTACTTTCTTTCCTTAAAAGAAAGTAGGTGGAGAGGATAACACCATTAAAAGCATAAAAAACGCCCGTTTTTTTACAATCGAGCGTTTTTGTTCATATAACAAAAAATGTGTGTGGGATTTGCCCACACACAAGTTAATTTTATACTCTCTGGAAGAGTGCGGATACACCGAGACCGCCGCCGCAGCAAGAAGAAATGATACCCATTTCGCCGCCTGTTTCGAGAAGCTGGTGAAGAGCAAACAATGCAACTCTACCGCCCGATGCGCCGTTAGGATGTCCGAATGCAATAGCACCGCCGTTAGGATTCCACTTAGCTATATCGATTGACTGACCGCCGATCTTTTCCATTTCACGAATAACGCTGAGATTCTGAGCAGCGAAAGCTTCGTTACATTCAAATACGTCAATATCGGAAAGCTTAAGTCCGTGCTTTTCCATAAGCTTCATATTGGAATATGCAGGACCGATACCCATAAGCTTGGGATCGCAACCAACGTCACAGCCGCCTACCCAACGTGCAATTGGTGTGTAACCCAATGCCTTTGCCTTTTCTTCGCTCATCATAAGAAGCATAGAAGCACCGTCATTTCTACCACTTGCGTTACCGGCAGTTGTTACACCGCCTTCGTAAACAGGGCGAAGCTTCTGAAGTCCTTCCAATGTACTTTCGGGACGGGGATGTTCGTCCTTTGCAACAACGATTTCCGGAGTCTTTTTAGTTGCAGGAATTACAACGGGCATAACCTGCTTTTTGAGGAATCCGCTTTCGTCAGCAGCCTTTGCTCTCATCTGGCTGCGATATGCAAACTCGTCGCATTCTTCACGGGTAACGCCCCATGTTTTTGCCATAAGGTCGGATACCTGAAGCATAATAAGATTGTCCTCTGCTTTAGGAGCAAGAGAAGGAGCAATAGCTGTGGGAGCTATCATCTTATAGGGTTCTGTAGAAGTGGAAAATTTAACGAAACGTTGGCTGAATGTTTCACCGCCACCTACGAGAATTACGTCTGCATCGCCAAGCTGAATACGGTATGCCGCGTGGTTAATAGCTGCAATTGCGGAACCGCACTGCATTTCAACTGCAACAGCAGATGATTCATAAGGAAGACCTGCCTGAAGAGCTGCAAAACGTGCAGGGTTAGGACACTTTGCATCACCGTTTGCAGTACCAAAATATACAACGTCTACTTCTTTGGGATCGAGGTTTGTCTTCTCCATAAGACCCTTAATTACCATTGCCGCCATATCTACTGTATGGAACTGACGGAGACCGCCGCCGAGTCTGCCGAAGGGAGTACGGAGACCGTCTACAATTACTACGTTTTTCATAATTATTCAACACTCCTATTATAATATTTATTAATCATTTGAGTAACTCAAAAAATTTACGCATTATACACCTTTTTATGATATCACAAAAAAAACACACAGTCAATGGACAAAACAAGCTTTTTTGGGGGTGATTTTAGCACGATATTAAGCAAAGAAAGAAATAATGTTGACATTATTTAGCTCTGTATATATAATTAAAATATGTTATAGTATGTATATTTTAATTAATTGGATCAAGGAGAAACAACAATGAGTAAGCCACTTGAAGGAATAAAAGTCGTTGACCTTACTACCTTCGTTGCCGCCCCCGTTGCAGCACGTATGCTCGGTGATATGGGCGCAGAGGTTATAAAAATTGAACACCCCAAAGGCGATGGTTGGAGAGGCTTTGGAATAAACTTTAACAA
The DNA here is from genome assembly GCA_017395725.1 of Clostridia bacterium. The sequence goes on along the minus strand of JAFQOB010000233.1, from coordinate 33 downwards.
ACGTTTCAGCGACGATGAAAACCCCATCTTTGA
>JAFQOB010000232.1 GCA_017395725.1 Clostridia bacterium | reverse complement strand
TTGATACAGATTGTATCAGCGCCCATATCCTGCAATTTAACAGCAAGGTCAACAAAGTATTCTTCGCTGTGAACAGGACTTACTGTATAGCTTATAGCGGCTTCTGCAATACCTTTATATTTCTTGGTAGCACGCATAGCGGCTTCCATATTTCTTGTGTCGTTAAGTGCGTCAAAAATTCTGATAACGTCGATGCCGTTTTCGATAGATTTTTTGATAAACATATCAACAACGTCATCAGCGTAGTGTTTGTAACCGAGAAGATTCTGTCCGCGAAGAAGCATTTGAAGCTTTGTATCGGGAAGATTCTTTTTAAGGGTTCTGAGTCTTTCCCAAGGGTCTTCGCCAAGGAATCTCATACAAGAGTCGAAGGTAGCTCCGCCCCAACATTCAAGAGACCAGAAGCCTGCTTCGTTGAGTTCTTTACAAGCGGGAAGCATATCTTCGATTCTCATTCTTGTAGCCGCTTGAGATTGGTGAGCGTCACGGAGAATTGTATCTGTAATAAAAACTTTCTTTGCCATAAATAATTACCTCACATTAACCGCCGAAAATAGCTATCAGTACACCTGCCGCAATAGCAGAGCCGATAACTCCGGCAACGTTGGGTCCCATAGCGTGCATAAGAAGGAAGTTGCTGGGATTTTCTTCCTGACCGACCTTCTGAGAAACGCGGGCAGCCATAGGAACTGCAGAAACGCCTGCGGAACCGATAAGGGGATTGATTTTCTTTCCTTCCGGGAGGAAAAGGTTCATGAATTTAGCGATAAGAACACCGAATGCGGTAGCAACACCGAATGCTACAACACCCATTATGATGATTTTAATAGTTTGCAAGTTAAGGAACGTAGAACCTGTTGCAGTTGCACCGACGGAAACACCGAGGAACACAGTAACGATGTTCATAAGCTCGTTTTGTACTGTTTTTGAAAGACGATCGCAAACACCGCATTCTTTAAGGAGGTTACCGAACATAAGGCAACCGATGAGAGGAGCAGCACTGGGAACAATCAAAGCAACGAAAATTGTAGATATGATGGGGAACACGATTTTCTGCAACTTTGAAACGGGCTTCAGGGAATCCATAACGATTGCACGTTCTTTTTTTGTTGTAAGAGCCTTCATTATAGGGGGCTGAATAACAGGAACGAGTGCCATATATGAGTATGCGGCAACTGCTATAGGACCGAGCAAGTGAGATGCAAGCTTCGAGGTAACGAAAATTGCTGTAGGACCGTCGGCACCGCCGATAATACCGATAGAACCTGCTTCAGGACCTGTAAAGCCGAGAACAATTGCTACGGCATAGGTTGCGAAGATACCTATCTGTGCAGAAGCGCCGAGAAGCAAACTCTTGGGGTTAGCAATTAGCGGACCGAAGTCTGTCATAGCGCCGACACCGATGAAGATAAGGCAAGGATAAATACCGAGCTTAACTCCGAGATAAAGCACGTCAATAAGACCGATGTTTTTTACGTCAGCAAATGCGTTCCAGTTGATGGTGCCGTTTGCGAAGATTTCTTCGTGGAATATGCCTGCACCGGGGAGGTTTGTGAGAAGCATACCGATTGCGATGGGAAGAAGGAGCAAGGGCTCGAACTTCTTTCCGATAGCAAGATAGCACAAAAGACAGGCTATACCTATCATAATGAGGTTTTTCCATCCGCCTTGTTCAAAGAAGAGGGCAAACCCCGTATCGTTTAAAAAGTTTATTAAAGCGTCCATTAAAAGTCCTCCGAAAGCAATTATGCGAGAGTGCAGAGAACAGCACCGGAGTCAACGGAAGCACCGGCTTGAACGTTAACAGAAGCAACGGTACCGTCGGAAGGAGCCATAATTTCATTTTCCATTTTCATAGCTTCAAGAATCATAAGAACGTCACCTTTTTTAACAGCCTGTCCGTTAGCAACGTTAACCTTAAGTATAGTACCGGGCATAGGTGCATTAATTGTAACAGAACCGGAAGCTGCGGGAGCTGCTGCAGGTGCGGGAGCTGCTGCGGGTGCAGGAGTAGCAACAGATGCAGGAGCCGTTGCGGGAGCGTTCTTGATTTCTTCTTTGTCAATTATTTCGAGAGTGATTTCATATACGTTTCCATTTACGTTAACTTTGTAAGCTTTCATTTTTCTTTACCTCTTTCAGTTTTCTTAAAGTTTTTTGAACGAAACGACTCGAATAGCCGAGATATCAGTTCCGTTTTCTTCTGCAATTGCCGCGCAAATTGCCGCAATTAATTCTTGTTTGTTTTCAATAGGTGCCGACTGTGTTTCTACAGCGGGTGCGGCAGGTGTAACGGGGGAATCTTGTCTTTGCGGTGTTTCTTTGTTGTTGCGGAAGAATGCATTCATAATTGAAACGATTCCGACAAGCAAAGCGAGACCGACAAAAACAACACCGATACCAAGTGCGCAAACGAGCAGGATAGAGGGTTCTTCAGCGCCTGTTGATTGAAGTAGGTAGTTGCCCATTTTTTTGCTCCTTTATATTGATAAATTTATATTTTTTTAGATTGGTTATAAAAATCCAAAATCAATTTTATTTTACCATATTTTTGAATAAAAATGGCGTATTTCGTTATAATGTTTAAAAAAAATTCACAATTAGAAAATTATGCCAATTGTTTGAGAAAAAATGTTGACAACACAATTTGAAAGTTTTATAATGTATTATTATATTTATAAAGGACAGATATGGAGCAAGTTGTTATGAGCGATCTTCAAAAGGCAAGAGAAATTATCAACGAAACAGATTTAGAAATGGCACGTTTGTTTGAAAAACGAATGGATGCAGTAAAAATTGTTTCAGATTATAAGAGGGAAAACGGTATTCCCATTGATGATTTTGGTCGTGAAGAAGAGATGATAAAACGTAATTCTGAGTATATAGAGAACGAGGAATACAGGTCATATTATGTAAATTTTCTGAAAAACAATATAAAGCTTTCAAAGGATATGCAGCATAAGCTCCTTGAGGGAATGAAAGTTGCATATAGCGGTGTTGAAGGAGCTTTTGCGAATATTGCGGCGAAGAGGATATTTCCCGATGCGTTATGTGTGCCGTACGGTGATTTTAAGGCAGCATATAGGGCAGTAGAAAACGGTGAATGTGATTGCGTTCTTCTCCCCGTTGAAAACAGTCATAACGGTGATGTCGGAAACGTTCTTGATTTAGCTTTTTTCGGAAGCCTTTATATAAACGGTATTTACGAAGCAGAAGTTATCCAAAATCTTTTGGCAAACAAGGGGACTACGATAGACGATATTAAGAAAGTAATCAGTCACCCGCAGGCGTTGGGACAGAGTGCTTCCTTTATTGAAAAATACGGTTTTGAGACGGAAGATGCGGTGAATACGGCAGTTGCCGCAAAAGTAGTTGCGGAATCGGGAAGAAAAGATATTGCGGCTATAGGCAGTGTTGAGGCTGCTGATAAGTTTGGATTAAAGGTTCTTGCATCACATATTAACGAAAGTAATACAAATACAACGAGATTTGCAGTATTTTCTCGTTCGAACAAGGCAATAGCAGATACGGACAACAGATTTATTATGTTGTTTACCGTAAAGAATGCGGCAGGGTCTTTAGGACATGCTGTTTCGGTAATAGGTCAGCATGGATTTAACCTTAGAGCATTAAAGAGCAGACCTACGAAAGAGCTTGTATGGGATTATTTCTTCTATGTTGAGGGAGAGGGTAACATAAACAGTTGGCAGGGTAAGGCTATGCTTGAAGAGCTTGAAAAGTGCTGTGCGCACTTGAAGGTTATAGGAAGATACGAAAAAGAGATTCATATATAAAGAGGCAAAGAAATGATAATTCCGATTAAGACACAAAATGGTTCATATAATATATATCTTGAAAGAGGCGCATTAAAAAAGGCAGGTGAATACTTTAACCTTGACAGAAAGGTTATGGTTGTGACCGACTCGGGAGTACCTGCAAAATATGCTGAAACAGTTGCGGAGTGCTGTAAAAGTGCTGTAATTGTCACCATAGAAATGGGTGAAAAATCCAAGAATATAGATACTTTCAAATATTTGCTTGAGTGTTTGGTAAAGAATAATTTTACAAGAACCGACTGTGTGGTTGCAGTAGGCGGCGGAGTTGTTGGTGATTTATCGGGATTTGTTGCATCGGCATTTATGAGAGGTATTGATTTTTATAATATACCAACGACGGTTCTCTCTGAGGTTGATTCGTCAATAGGCGGAAAGACAGCCATAGACTTTATGGGATTGAAGAATATAGTCGGTGCATTTTATCCGCCGATGGGAGTACTTATTGACCCCGATACGTTGAAGACGTTGCCGAAGAGACAGATATCAAACGGACTTGCAGAGGCATTGAAAATGTCGATGATTGCAGACCCCGTATTGTTTGATATATTTGAAAAGGGCGATATAGAATCTGATATAGATACGATAATTGAACGTTCGCTTCGTATTAAGAAATACGTTGTTGAAGAGGACGAAAAAGAGTCGGGATTACGTAAGACATTGAATTTTGGTCATACGTTGGCTCACGCAATAGAGAGCGTAAACGAGCTTGAGACCTACTATCACGGTGAATGTGTAAGTATAGGTATGGTACCTATGTGTGCTCCCGAAGTAAGAGAGAGACTTTTGCCTATACTGAAAAAGCTTGATCTACCGACAAAAACGGAATATACTGCAGAACAGCTTATAGATGCTTGTAGACACGACAAGAAGACGTCGGGGGACAGTATAACGATTGTATACGTTTCCGAGATAGGCAAATCAGAGCTTAGAAAGATGCCTTTTGTTGAATATGAAGAGTTAGTAAAGAGGGTGCTTGGATAAAATATGAAAAATACCTTTGGTAATAATTTGACTGTAACAATATTTGGTGAGAGTCACGGCAGCGCAATTGGCGCTGTTATCGACGGAATAGCACCGGGAATTGAAGTGGACAAAGAGTATATAAGTAAGCTCTTGACACTGCGTAGACCATCGGGGGCAATATCCACAGCAAGACAAGAGGCAGACGAATTTGTGATAGAAAGCGGTGTTTTTGAGGGAAAGACAACAGGAACGCCCATTTGCATATTGATTCCGAATAACGATACTCGTTCAAAGGATTATTCTTCGACACGGTGGTTGGCAAGACCGTCTCACGCCGATTATACTGCGAATTGCAAGTATCACGGTTTTGAGGATTACAGAGGCGGCGGTCATTTCAGCGGCAGAATTACTGCGGCGATAGTGGCAGCGGGAGCTATTGTTATGTCTGCTTTAAACAAAAAAGGAATAAAGATAGGTACACATATAAAGAAGTGTGCGGGTATATCAGACGTTGATTTTTCCGATAATCTTAGTTTTGAGATAGACAGCTTGTATGAAAAGGACTTTGCCGTACTTGATGATTCTGTTGCAAAAGAAATGACCGATGCAATAACAGAAGCGAAGAAGAATGGAAACAGTGTAGGCGGCATACTCGAGACTGTTATAACAGGACTTGATGCGGGTGTGGGAGAACCAATGTTTGACACCCTTGAGGGTATGATTTCACACGGTATGTTTGCTATTCCCGGAATAAAGGGCGTTGAATTCGGTGCAGGTTTTGATATAGCCGACATGACGGGCAAAGAAGCAAACGACAGTTTTTATACAAAGGATAACAAGATATATACAAAGACGAATAATGCAGGCGGAATAAACGGCGGAATAACAAACGGTATGCCTGTAATATTCAGATGTGCCGTAAGACCTACCCCTACCTTGAGTATGGAACAGGATACGGTAGATATAAAAGAAATGCAGAATGAGGTTCTTCTTTCAAAGGGAAGACACGACCCTTGCATAGTACACAGAGCAAGAATAGTTGTTGACTGTATGACCGCACTTACGGTTGCGGATATGCTCACAACAAGATACGGAACGGATTGGTTGGCGAAATAAAAAATGATATATGGGTGTATAGCTGAAAAGCTGGGTCACAGTTTTTCAAAGGATATTCATAACAGACTTTTTGATTACAGTTATGAATTGTGTGAGGTGCCGAAAGATGAGCTTGACGCATTTATGCGCAAGAAGGATTTTAAGGCGATAAACGTTACTATTCCATATAAGGAAAGTGTAATACCTTATCTTGATTGGATTAGCGATACTGCGAAAATGATAGGTGCCGTAAATACGATAGTAAACGAAGACGGTTACTTAAGGGGATATAATACCGATTTTTCAGGATTGTCAGCTCTTATAAATCGTAACGGAATTGAATTAAAGGGCAAAAAGGTATTGATACTCGGAAGCGGCGGAACCTCAAAGACTGCCCTTGCGGTGTCAAAGAGTATGGAATGTTCTTCGGTTTACCGTGTTTCAAGAGACGGTAAAGAAGACTGTATTACTTATAGCGAAGCAAAGGAAAAGCATAGAGATGCAGAAGTTATAATTAATACTACTCCTGTTGGAATGTATCCCAAAATAGGTTTTTCCCCCATAGATTTAGAGGATTATCCGAGGGTAGATGCAGTAATTGATGCAGTTTATAACCCGCTTCGCTCAAAGCTTGTATATGACGCAAGAAAAAAGGGAATAAATGCCGTAGGCGGTTTGTATATGCTTGTGGCTCAGGCAGCGGTTGCCGCAGAAAAATTTATTGATACCGAGGTTCCTGTATCGGAAATAGACAGAGTTTACGGAGAACTTGTAAGACTTAAAGAGAATATAGTTTTGACAGGTATGCCCGGAAGCGGAAAATCGACTATAGGTAAGCTACTTGCCAAGGAACTCGGAAGAGTGTTTATTGATACTGATGAAGAGATAGTTAAAAGGATTAATAAACCTATACCTCAGATATTTGCCGAAGAGGGTGAAGAGGCTTTCAGAAAGCTCGAAACTGAGGTTATAATAGAACTATCGTCAGTACAAAGTGCAGTAATTGCTACGGGCGGCGGCGCTATATTGAATTCCTTAAACATTGAAATGCTGGGGGAAAACGGCAGAATTTACTTTATCGACCGTAATATAGAAAATATAGTTGCGACGTCAGACAGACCTTTGTCAAGCAACAGAGCAGACCTTGAGAAGAGATATAGAGAAAGATATCCCCTATATACTTCAAGATGCGACAGACACATACGTATAGGAAATGATGCACAGGAAAATATGCAAATGATTAAGAAGGATTTTTGCGATGAAGATACTTGTAATTAACGGGCCTAATATAAATATGTTGGGGTTGAGAGAACCTAACCTTTACGGAAGCCAAAATTATGGGGCTTTATGTGAAATGATAAGTAATTATGCCAAGGAAAATAATATAGAGGTTGAGCTGTTTCAGTCTAACCACGAAGGAAGTATGGTAGATAAGATACAGCAAGCGTATGGTGTTTTTGACGGTATTGTTATGAATCCGGCGGCTTATACACATACAAGTGTTGCCCTGCTTGATGCATTAAAGGCTGTTAGTATTCCGACAGTTGAGGTGCATATATCCGACGTATCAAAGAGGGAAGATTTCAGACAGATAAGCTACGTGAGACAATACTGCGAAAAGACTATATGCGGTCATGGATTTGACGGATATATAGAAGCTATGGCATATTTAAACGAAAAATACGGTAAATAAAAATGACTGTAAAAATAGAAAAATCAAAGGCAAATGGGGTTATTGAAGCACCGCCGTCTAAAAGCATTGCCCACAGAGCACTTATATGCGGTGCATTGGGCGAGGGCTCGGAGATACATAATTTAGCTTATTCAAAGGATATTCAAGCAACTATCGACTGCTTGAAGAATATGGGAGCATACGTAGAAAAAGACGGTGACAGGGTAAAAATCGGAGGACTTAACTCCGGAAACGTATTGGAAAACGTTGAGGTGTTCTGCAATGAAAGCGGCAGCACTTTAAGGTTTTTGATACCGTTAGCGATGCTTTTCGGCAAGAAAATAACATTTAGCGGAAGCGAAAGGCTATTTGAAAGACCGCTAAGTGTGTATGAGAATATATGCCGAGAGCAAGGTATATTTTTTGAAAAAAACAGCAACAGCGTAACTGTACACGGAAAGCTTAGAGCTGGGAAATACGACGTTCCCGGAGACATATCAAGTCAGTTTATAACAGGACTGCTGTTTGTTTTACCACTGCTTGAAGATGACAGTGTTTTGACTGTTACGGGCAAATTTGAGAGTGCTTCGTATATTGATTTGACACTAAGTGCAATGCGTTCATTCGGAGTAGATATTTCAAGAAACGATAACGTGTTTTATATAAACGGCGGACAGAGATATAAGACACAGAATTATACTGTTGAGGGCGATTGCTCAAATGCAGCTTTTCTTGAAGCGTTTAACGTTATAGGCGGAAACGTAGACGTTAAGGGTATAAATCCCGATACGTTACAGGGCGACAGAGTTTATAAAGATATGTTTGATTCTCTGAAGAATAACAAAAAAGCGTTTGATTTGTCCGACTGTCCCGATTTAGCCCCAATAATGTTTGCTATGGCGGCATATATGGGGGGAGCTGAGTTTACAGGAACGGCAAGACTTAGGATAAAAGAAAGCGACAGAGCAGCTGCAATGGCAGAGGAACTTGCCAAATTTGGTATAGAAGTATCGGTTTTTGATGATTCGGTAACCGTTCATAAGGGTGTTTTAAAAGAACCTACTGAAGTGCTTTACGGACACAATGACCATAGAATAGTTATGGCATTATCTTTGCTGTGTTCGGTAATGGGGGGCACTATTGAGGGCGCTGAAAGTGTAGCGAAAAGCTATCCCGATTATTTTGAAAAAATAGAAGGTTTAGGCATAAAGGTGAAAAGACAATGAGCAAATTAATGAAGATAGATAAGTCGAAGAAATTTTTGATTGTGGGACTTGGACTTCTGGGCGGTTGTTATGCAATGGCTTTGAAGAAAAAAGGCTATTATGTAAGTGCGATAACAAAGAGTGAAGAAGATATAGAATTTGCATATCAAAAGGGTATTATTGACAGAGGAAGCATTTCTGTTGAAAAAGAATTAATTGAAGAAGCAGATATAATTGTTTTTGCGCTTTATCCTCATGTTTTTGTTGAATGGATAAAAGAATACGGAAATTTGATAAAAGAGGGTACAGTAATAACAGACGTAACCGGTGTAAAAAGCTGTCTTGTGTACGAGATTCAGTCAATGCTTAAAGAGGGCGTTGAATTTATAGCGGCACACCCAATGGCGGGCCGAGAGGTAAGCGGCGTACAAAACAGCGATGACAGTATTTTTAGGGAAGCGAACTATATTGTTGTTCCTACGGAAAAGAATACTTTCAGCGCAATAGAGCTATGCAAAGAGCTTGGTGAGATTTTAGGTTTTGCACGCGTGTCGGTATTGA
>JAFQOB010000231.1 GCA_017395725.1 Clostridia bacterium | reverse complement strand
GGGGCGGGGGAATCGCTCGCCACGCGAGACGGAATCTCGGGTTCTTCAATCTCAATAAAGAACTTAATTGACTTGTACGCACCAGTTTTCTCCTGCGGTGTTACCGTCCCTGCCCCTATACGTCTTCTTTGGTTACTTTCTTTACGGAAAGAAAGTAACGAAGAAAAGTCTGAAAGAATGTAATTATTTTAGATACATTTGTATAGAAAAATAAACAAATATCATAGAGATATTGTTTTTAAAAGAGTTCTAATTTCTCTTTTTTTCATACTTTCTTGGTGCCAAGAAAGTATTGCAAAGAAGGCACAAAGGGAGGGGAAGTTCCGATTCTCCCCCTCCCTTTGAACCCTCCCTCTTAAAACGGCCAAAGGTTTTCCACCTTTGGAATCTTCCTTTAGTCTGTGCAAAATTGCAATGAATGCATAGAGGTTGTGTTTTATTTGTAGATAGTGTTTTTTTAAATCACTATCAAAGTAACATCTAACATTGGAATCTTCCTCGGTTTGTGCGAAAATGTAAATAAGTACACAGAGGTGAAGTTTTATTTGAAGATAATGTTTATTTCATAAACACTATCAAAGCAATTTTACTAAAACCACTATCAACTTATTATCTTACATTACGCCGTATTCAACGGTAAATTCTTCTTTTATGGGAACGTATCTGATACCGACAATCTCTGCGTCGGGATTAGGGTCAACGAACTTACATTCGTAGAACAAATCGCCGTTTTCACCTATAGGCAATACTGCACCCGCAAGCTGAAAAAGCTCCTTGTCAAGCGGATATTTAGGAATATATTTTGCTCCGATATTGGTGCCGTATTTAACCGGTAAAACCGCTTTTGTACCGTCGGCATACTCTATCTCGTAATTGCCGATAAGGTATTTTCCGTCTTCAATAAACACACCGCACCAGAAAAATTCGTGAGGAATATTTTCAAGCGTTCTGTGTTTAATCGTAATAGTATTCTTCTCGTTCTTCCACTTATGAGTATAGGCTTCTTTAAACGTCTTATCGAGTATGGCTTTCTTGTTTTTGCTGTCAAAATCTGTATTCCAAAAAGCGTATGCACCGCTTATAAGATTAAAATACTGTATATTTCTTTGCATATATTCTTCTTCAAAAGAACCCCAGTTGGATACCCAGCCGCCCTTAGCGCCCCACTCTACACGTTCTTTCCAATCGTTAATTTGAATTGCCGACAAATTTCCGAAAATCATATCGTACCCTCTGTCGTGATAAATTCGGTCATGATGTTTACCGAATTCCCAATACCAATGAACGTAAAGCATATCTTGCGGCAAAAGGTCGCGGCAACGCCAAAGGGCAGGAATAGCCCACTGTCCGCCGTTTCTGAAGCCTGTTGCACCCGTACCGCCTATGGGCGTTCCTGCTTTTGTATACGCCTTCAGAAGTTTTTCAGCCCACATACTTGTCTTTATATTCTTTGAGTCAAGATATTCTTTTATCTTCTTAATGTCATTAACGTATAATTCTACCGGGTCTGTATGTTTGCACCTATCGCATATTCCCAAAGTATACGCTTCGTCATGGCCTATATGTATCTGTTTAGGCTCAAACACCTCAATCACTTCATCAATAATATCAAAAACATATTTGTACGAATCGGGGTGGTTAGGGCAATAGGTATCAGGATATGCATCGTCTTGTCTTTCTGCAATTTCAGGGTGGGCAAGGCAAATATAATCGCTGTGGCTGAGGGTAGGAACTTCAGGAATAACCTCTATACCTCTCGCTTTGCAATATTCCGCAATGTCTTTGCATTCGTCTTGTGTAAGAACGCCGCCGTCTCCGTTTTCGCAATGTATGGAGTCTTTTGTCCAAGGGTATGTTTTATGTTGTATAACGTCTGCTCTTGTGGGGTCAGCATATACTTCGTCACAGAATTCCCCCCATTTTTCGTTTATCTCGGGGTGGCGTTTGTATTCCATTGCACCGCCTATCTCAAGTATAACGGAGTTATATTTATATTCAGCGAGAAAGTCTATCATATTTTTGAAAACCGGTATGTTGTCCCGTCCGGGTAAATATACTCTGTAGCCTCTTACAGAGCATACGGGGCAGTCGTACAAAATTCCGGCATAGATTTTTCTCAAAGAAATAAGAGTGTTAAGTCCGTATATAAAGCCCCTTTCGCTGTTGGCGTAAATATATGACTGTTCGCCGAGCACAAGGGCATATTCTTCCTCGTCTCCCGATGCGTTACATTTTTTTGCTATGTCCTTGGGCAGACCGTATTTAAAAGTCAATTTTTTGCAACTTGCGTTCTTTTTCGCACCAAAAGTGTTGTAAAACAGTTCTTCTAAGTATTCCTTTACGTTGCAGTCGGGGATTCTTATAGCTGTACCTTTTGAAAAAGATACTGTCTTTGATTTGTCAAATTCTTTGAATTTGGGTTTAAAAAACATATCTCTATCCTCCTATACCATTGCTTTGGTTCAGTTTAACACAGCAAAAATGTATTGTCAATGTAATGGAAATAAAAAAAGCACCCGTTGCGAGACTTCTCATAAGGAAGTCTCGCAGTTTTATTCGCCTTAGGCGAGTTCTATTGCTTCGCAGTGATATTCGGCTTATGCCGAGTGGTATTCGCTTCGCGAGTTTTGGCGGCGAATGAAATAACACTGAAACCGAGAGGTTTCAATAACACTATTGCCATAGGGCAATAATATCACTCCGACAAAGTCGGAATATCACTTGAAAGACTATCATTTTCATGTATAATAAATTTAGAGGTGATAACTATGGCTGACAGCATTTTAAGAGATAAGACAAAAGAGTTTGCAAAAACTGTTGTTTTTCTCTGCCGTGATATGAAATCAAATCATAAAGAATCAGTTTTAATCAATCAATTACTTCGCTCTGCCACTTCAATCGGTGCAAATTTACACGAAGCACAATACGCACAGGGGACAAAAGATTTTATTTCTAAACTTGAAATTGCTCAAAAAGAGTGTTACGAAACGGAATATTGGCTTGAACTTCTATTTGAAACTAATTGTATGAACGGAGAAGATTATAAAACATTACAAAACGATTGCGGTGCCATCCGCAGAATGTTAATTTCTTCACTTAAAACCATTAAATCAAAATAAGGGTTTGGGCTTAGCCCTTGTCAGCTTTTGTACATACAAATGCGATGCTGGTTCTGTTAAGACAGAGAGTAATTATTTTCATTCCGGTTTCAACAAAATTAATGATAATTTTAGAAAGTAAACCGCAAGTATGTGTATCAAGGTGAATGTATATGATATACTTTTTTGCAAAGGAGTGATTATTTGTGGATCAAATCAAAATCGGAAAATTCATTTCCGAAAACAGAAAGAAACAATTCTTAACACAGGAACAATTAGCTGAGCGGTTGAATATAAGCAAAAATGCAGTTTCAAAGTGGGAACGAGGTTTGAATTTGCCTGATGTTTCAATTATGCAAGATTTATGCAACGTACTACACATTTCCCTGAACGAGCTTTTTATTGGCGAAAAAATTGATGACAATGAGTATAAAAAGATCGCCGATAACAACTTATTGGAAGCTTTGGAAAATAGTTCGTTTACACTAAAAGAAAAAATAGCATTTTTCAAGAAAAAATGGAGAAAAGAAAATAGATTTAAAATTGTTTTTTCTTTCATGGTGTGGTGTGGCTTGGGCATTGTGTTAAAATCTCAAAATGTTGATCATGCACTTATAGGAGCAGTTTCGGGTTTATTGAGCGTGTTATTTTATGCTGTTTTATATAATAATATGATGATATATGTTGAAAACCATGCTTATAAAAAAATAGAGAAAAATTGATATACAAATTCACATAATTGTACTGTGTAGACGCAAGAAAAAACCTCGATGAATTTCATCGAGGTTTTAATCATCCTTATGAGAAGTAGCCTTTGGGGTGCCTTTTTATAAATCAGATTTCACCCTAAGGTCTATCTGTTTTTCCTAATAAGTGCTGCTTTTTTAGATACAAAAAGTGATGCACCAATAAAATTTTACTTTAAATTATAGTCGTTCTTTTACATATAAAATCTGTTTTTTAAAAAAATTGCGTTCGGAATTCCACGCATCACTTGCCTCTAATAATTCCAGTACTCCTATGGCTTTTTCATATTCCTTTAATGCAGATTGCATATCTCCTTTTTCAATGTGACATTCTGCAATACGAGACTGCATTTCAATCAAGCTGCTCAAAGAAACTCCCAATTGTTTTTGTGCAGCATTCATTTTTTCTTCTCCACTCAAAATATATGCCATTTCGGAAAGTCGCGAAAAATATATTTCAGGTATTTGTTCAAGTGCTGACCGAGCTCCGTTAAGATCTCCTTTTGCTTTATAGGCGTACGCCAAAAAACGAAGGGCATCGTATTTTGTTGAATTGTCCTTTGTAACATCAATAACTTTTAAAGCTATATCTATGGTTTTGTCCGGTTCTTTCCAATAGTTTATTAAATACAGAAGATTGCACAGTAAAATATCATTATTTGGATATTTTTTCAGTCCTTCTTCAATGATCCTACAACCTTCTTCTTGATTTGTTTCACGGTATTTAACACTTTTCTTTGCTATAGAAACAGCATCATTTCTGATTTCTTCAAGATTATGGTCAAAAAGTTCATCTATTGATACACCAAAGTAGCTGGCAAGTACGGGAGCAAGCGTAATATCCGGCAATGCTATATTATTTTCCCACTTGCTAACCGCTTGAAAGGAAACCCCTATACTTTCTGCGAGTTTTTCTTGAGTAATACCGCGTTGCTTTCTCAATTCTTTTATTTTGTTTCCAATATTCATAAGTTCACCTCCGAGTTTCAAGGTGGTACCTGCCTTGTATTTACATTATAACACAGTAATCTACTGTTGACAATAACTGATTAAACGAGTCTTTTCAACTGTGGGTTGAAAAACAAAAACGCACCATCAATGTAGATGATGCGTCTTTTTAGCCTTATGGTGCACACCCTTTCGGGTGTTTTTATTTTTTAAACTGTACGGAATTCAACGCCGAGCTGCTTTGTGAGCTTCTTCATAACGCTGTTTGCAACGCTGTCTATATCGTTGCTCGTAAGTGTCTTTTCGTCAGAACCGATAACAAGACGTATAGTAACAGACTTTTTGCCTTCGGGAACCTGTTTACCCTTATATTCGTCAACAAAGAGCACTTCCTGAAGATTTTCCGTCTTCTTGCCTGTAACTGCCCCATAGATATCATCCCACTTAACCATAGAGTCAACCAAGAATGAAAGGTCGAAGTTATTTGTGGGGAATTCGGGAATAGGTGCGTAACGGTTCGTTCTTGACTTGAGAGGAACAAATGCGTCCATATCAAGCTCAACAAGAACTGCAGAAAGCACTTTTATACCGCAGGCAATAGCCGCTTTTCTTGAAAGGAGACCCATATCACCAATCTTTTTGTCGCCGAGATATACGTTCATCCAAACCGTCTCGTCTGCCCAATAAGGCTTTTCTTCACGCTTGAACGTAAAGCCTTCCATATGTGTATAACGAGGCATCATACCGATAACGCCCTTAGCCTTACGGAAGAGCTCTGCAACGTTATCTGCCTTACCCGCAAATGCACAACCGAGGTGCTTACGCTGATAGGGAAGCTTTTCTTTCTCGTCGTAAGGTGAAGTATAATCCTTATCGGCAAAAATCTGAGCTTCTTCAAATATTGCAAATTCATCAAAGGAGTGTTCGTTCTTTACAATTGCCTTGCAAATATTGGGAAGGAGTGTTGAACGAATATACTTTTCTGTAGGAGAGGGGGGAGTTGACAGAGCCAAAACGCCTTCTGTGTTGGGAAGAATAGCGTTAACGTAGGTATCCGTCATCCAAGGATACGTAAATATTTCCTGCATATTGCAACGGAATGCAAGATATTCCTTAACCTTGCGTACAAGGTCCATATCAAGCTGGTTTATCGCACTGTCAAAAGACGTTGTAATAGGTGTGGGCTGGAAGTTTTCGTAGCCGTACATACGTGCAACCTCTTCCATAATGTCAGCCTTAATAGATACGTCGCCTGTTGAACGCCATGTAGGAACAACAATGTGCATACCCTTATCGGTAAAGGTTACTTCATAACCCATAGTTCCAAGCTTTCTTGCAACGATTTCCTGAGGAATACGCATACCTAGACGTCTGTCGAGCCAATCGAAATCAACGTCGATTTCTTTCTTTGTAAGCTTATTTACGTACAAGTCTTTGAAAGCCGTAACTTTCATTTCGGGATAGAGTTCTTTAAACAACTGCATTGACATTGAAAGTGCAAGGTCGCATCTTTCGGGGTCAATAGCCTTTTCGTAACGTGAGGAAGCCTCTGTTCTGTTATCGTAACGAAGAGCAGTTCTTCTTACAGTACGTGAATCAAAGTTTGCAACCTCGAGTATAACGCTGTTTGTCTCGGGAAGTACGGAATCCTTTGCACCGCCCATAACACCCGCCAAAGCAACGGCACCCTCTGCATCTGCAATTACGAGGTCGTCGGTTGTAAGCGTAATATCCTTATCGTTAAGAAGCTGAAGCTTTTCGCCTGTATTTGCGCGGCGAACTTCTATATGGTCTACAATATGGTTTGAATCAAAAACGTGGGTGGGCTGACCAAGTGCCAACATTACGTAGTTTGTAATATCAACGAGAGCGTTTATAGGACGCATACCCACACGCCAGATACGGCTCTGCATCTCAAAGGGAGAGGGCTTTATGCCAAGACCTTCAACCTTTGCGCCAATATAACGGGGGCATCTTTCGCTGTCAATAATACGAACGTCATATTCATTATCCGTATCGGGAGTATATTTTTCAAATTCAACGAGAGGAAGGTCGTAAAGAGCCGCAATTTCTCTCGCAATACCGTAGTGACCCCAGAGGTCAGGGCGGTTTGTCATAGATTTGTTGTCTATTTCAAGAATAATATCGTTAAGGTCAAGAGCGTCGGCAATAGGAGTGCCTGCTGCAACGTCGAGGAAAGTAACGTCCATTATTTCGTGGTCGTCGTTTGCGGGGAAGAGGTCGGCAAGACCTACTTCTACCGATGCGCATATCATACCGAAGCTTGCAACACCGCGAAGCTTTGCGTTCTTTATTTCAACGGGTTCGCCTTCGCCGTGCCAACGTACCATTGCCCCCGGACAAGCAACTACAACCTTCATACCTGCTTTAAGGTTGCTGCCGCCGCATACGATATCCTTTATTTCTTCTGTGCCGATATCCACCTTGCATACGCGGAGCTTGTCTGCATTGGGGTGAGGCTGCACTTCTTTGATTATACCAACAATAATTTTATCAAACTGTTTACCGAGGTCGTGAGCGCCCTCAACTTCAACCGTTGACATTGTAAGGTCAAATGCCAATTGAGAAAGGTCCATATCCTCGGGAAGCTTTACGTAATCTTTTATCCAATTAAGTGATAATTTCATAATGTTTACCTCCGTTTCTTAGCGGAACTGGTTGAGGAATCTGAGGTCTGTACCGTGAAACAGACGAACGTCATCAACACCGTAACGCATCATAACAAGTCGGTCGAGACCGATATTTACGTAGAAACCTGTGTATTCATCAGGGTCAACACCTGCCGCGCGAAGAACGTTGGGGTGAGGTGTGCCGCCGGGCATAATTTCAATCCAACCTACGTGCTTGCATACGCTGCAACCCTTTCCGCCGCATACAAGACAGCCCATATCGATTTCAAAACCGGGTTCAACAAAGGGGAAGAAGCCCGCACGCATTCTTACGGGAACGTCTTGACCGAATACCTTTGAAAGAATACTCTTTATCATAACTTTACCGGAAGTAAAGGTAAGGTCTTTGTCTACAATAAGAGCTTCATACTGGAAGAATGCTCTTTCGTGACGCGCATCTGTAGTTTCGTTTCTGTAAACTCTGCCGGGATATACAAAACGGTAGGGAGGCTTGTGTGTTTGCATATAGCGTACGCTTCCGCCTGTTAAGTGGGGGCGGAGGCAAAGCTTTTCGTTAGCTTCTCCCGAATCGTGTCCCTCAAGCCAGTATGTGTCCATGCTTTCTCTTGCAGGGTGCTGAGGGGGGAAGTTAAGATTGTCGAATGCATAAT
>JAFQOB010000230.1 GCA_017395725.1 Clostridia bacterium | reverse complement strand
TTTCTTGATATTTCGCCTATAAACTTTGTTGAAGAAAGTGGAGCACAGTTATTTTTGATAATTCCCTTGAAAGATGTTACTACAAAGGTGTATCACTGTAATTATGATGCAATGGACGGCACTTATGAAAAGGGAGAGGAAATTGATATTTCCAAAAAGGGAGCCCCATTTTTCTTGCAAGGTAATATGGCAGACCCTTCGTTTGTGGTAGTTGCAGAGGGCAATGGAAAAAAGGCAGAATTTTTGCTTCTTGCCGATACTGAAAAAGGCAAACTTGTTGTTGGAAACGAACTTGTGTACGATATTTTTTCGTAAGATATTGAAAAAGCATTAACGGTTATAGGGAGGGCTTATGAAAAGAATATTAATATTTATACTGTCACTTGTGTTGGCAGTATCTTTATGCAGTTGTAAAATAGAGGGAGACTTTGGTTTTCCCGAACCCGAATGGGAAAACCAAGGGAATCAAGAGACTCAAGATAAGACTGAAACAGAAGAGCCTGAGTCAAATGAGGTTGATTATTCAAAGCCCATAACCGAAGATTTTATACAGTCAATTGTAAGTGCAGAATATCAAAAGCCAAAGAATGTAATAGTTATTATAGGTGACGGAATGGGGCCTAATGATATAGCTATTGCAGAAAAATATACAGAGGGTAAGTATGAATTTGGACTTATACTCAATAAGCTGACAGATAACGGATATTCAACAACCAAATCGGCTGACAATGATATAACTGATTCTGCGGCATCGGGAACGGCACTTTCTACAGGATATAAGACCAATAACGGTATGATAGGAATAGCTCCCGACGGAAGCATATTGAAAACGATGGGAGAAACGGCGAGGGAAGCAGGCAAAAAGGTCGGGGTAGTAACGGATGATGATATTTTTGGCGCAACTCCGTCAGCTTTTATGACTCACGTTAACGATAGATACAATTACGGTGAACTGTCTCTTGGAATTTTGAATTTTGCTCCCGAAGTTATGATAGGCAAAGGGTATGATAGCTATATAGCTAATCTTTCCGATGAGAAGAAGACTGAATTAGAGAGTAAGTACAGTGTTGCAAAGGAGCTGGCAGAATTTGATGCGGCGGCAAAGGATGCTTTAGAAAACGAAAAGCTTTTCGCAGGTTTTAACGGCGGTTGTACCGAGACCGTATCAGACCACCTTGCAAAGTCGGCTCAAACGGCGTTAGAGATATTAGACAACGAAAAAGGTTTTTTCTTGCTTATTGAAAGTTCGGGAACAGATATTTACGGTCACAGTAACAATATTCAGGGAAAGCAGTCAAGCGTTATTAACCTTGAAAAGACGTTAGCTTCAGTATTGTTGTTTATGGAAAAGAATCCCGATACTATGCTTATTGTAACGTCGGACCACGAGACAGGCGGAGTAAAAATGCCCGAGGGAGAGAATTTGCCTGCAAACGACTTATTTACGATTACAACGCATACTGCAACTGACGTAAGAGTATTTTGTTTGGGACAGGGTAGTGAATTTTTTAAAGATAAAACTGTTGACAATACCGATATAGGAAAATTTATTATTTCTGCAATAACCGGCGAAGAAGCCTCGGAGTAAATGATATGACAAAGATAAGATGGGGAATTGTAGGTCCCGGTATAATTGCTCAGAAGTTTATCGAGGCTGTAAAGAGGGTAGACAGTGCAGAGCTTGTCGGTGTTGCATCAAGGTCGGTTGAAAGAGCTGCAGCTTTTGCAGAAAAGTATGGAATACCGAGAGCTTATTCAAGCTATGAGGAGATGGCTGCCGCCCCCGAAATAGATGTAGTGTATATTTCTACAGCTCACCCTTTTCATGCTCCGTGTGCCGAATTGTTTATAAAGGCTAAGAAACATATATTGTGCGAAAAACCTCTGTGTGTGGACAGTGAATCTGCCGAAAGACTGAAAGTTTTGGCTAAGGATAACGGCGTATTTCTTATGGAAGGAATGTGGACGGCGTTTTTACCTGCGGTTATTGCTTTGCAAGAAGAAATAAAGAAAGGTGTAATCGGTGAAGTAAAGGGGCTTAGTGCAGATTTTTGTTATTCCATAGAAAAAGAAGAAGACCCGAAGCTGTTTGAGAAAGGCTTGGCGGGCGGTTCGCTTCTTGATGTGGGCGTATACTGTTTGCATTTTGCTTCGCTTATATTAGGTCAACCTGAGTGTATATCGGCTTTTTCTGATATACAGAACGGTGTTGACTATCATACGCAGATGGTGTTGAAATATAAGAATGAAGCAATAGCCACTCTTTCTTCGGCAATAAAGCTTGAAAAGCCTTATGATGCTCATATATATGGTACGAAAGGAAGTATATACGTTCCGAACTTTTATAAGGCTGATAAATATACTGTAATATATCAAGAAGGAGAGACGGAAGAAAAGCAATATCCGTATGGCGATAACGGCTTCGAATTTGAAATCGAAGAGGTGTGCAGATGCATAAAATCAGGACTGCTTGAAAGCCCAACCGTACCGTTAGATTCAACGATAAATACGTTAAAACAGATGGATGCTGTCCGTCAAACAATAGGTTTAAAATTTGAATAACAAATAGAGCGCAGACGTTGAAAAACTATGTCTGCGCTTATTGTTTGTTTGAGTTGGTAATAATTAGTTTACAGGTATGTGCTTGAAATGGTAAAAAACATAGAGTAAAATGATTATAAAAGAGATATTATATGGAGTGGTGATTATGAGAAGTTTTTTTCGTGAATTTATACAAAGGTACAGCCGGTTTATGCAAGGCAGATACGGATATGATGAGCTTGGCAGATTTTTGATATTCACAGCTTTAGCATTGACTTTGTTAGGCTACATACCGAAGTTAAGAATAATGTCATTATTTGGACTTGTTGTTTTGATATATTATTTGTTTCGTATTTATTCAAAGAATCATACGGCAAGGCAAATGGAACTGAACCGATATTATGTTATATCGGACAAGGTAAAAAAAGAGATAAGACTTATAAAATCAAAGTGGCGTGACAGAAAGACCCACGTATATTTTAAATGCAAAAACTGTGGGGCAATTGTACGTGTACCGAAAAATAAAGGTGAAATTGAAGTAACGTGCCCAAGGTGCAGAGCGAAAACAACAAAGAAGACATAAAAGGTGTTTTGATGAACAAAGAAAGAGTACCGACGTCAAAAATAAGAAGACAGTATATATTTAGATTTTTTGTAAGAGTTGCAATATTTATCTTTTGTGTTGCGGCATATGTTTTTGCGCCAAGATTTTTTGACGTATTGCAGGGAAGTGCTTTCTTTGAGGAATTTTCACCGTTTCATATTTTATGGCTGATTTGGATGTTTGATATGGTGTGTCAGCTGATTCCGGTAAAAGAGCATATTCCGTTGGGCTCACAGAAGCATTTTGTTGACAGGTTTAGACCGATTAAAGAAAAGATAAACTATCAAGCTTTACGTAATTATGTGGTAACAACAACGAAATCGGCATACAAGGTGTTTATAATATGGATAGCGCTTATTATTGTGATAGGTGTTTTTCATAGGATTGGTTTGCTGAGTGACAGAGTAATTTTTATGATAAGCGTTTTGTTTTATGTGTGCGACCTGATTTGTGTGCTTTTCTGGTGTCCATTTAGGTTGATTATGAAAAACAAGTGCTGTACGACCTGCCGAATATTTAACTGGGACCACTTGATGATGTTTACCCCGATGATATATATTGACGGATTTTTTTCCTGTTCATTGTTGCTTACGTCAATAGCGGTGTGGGTAGTATGGGAATTATGTTTTATGATGTATCCCGAGCGTTTTTGGGAACATTCTAATACTGCATTAAAATGTTCCGAGTGTACGGACAAGCTATGTACACAGTACTGCCGTAAACTGAGATAGCATTTTTAGATAATAATTGGATTTTAGTTAAGGGAGAAAAACAATGACAATAGAACCTATAGCTTATATAAAGACGGATTTTTCTCAAAAATTCGGAATACCGCGTCAAAGCGGAAGAGTAGAATCCCTTAGAGCAAAGATAGTATTTATGCCCGAATACAGAAACAAAGAATCATTGAGGGAGATAGAAAGCTTTTCTCATTTGTGGCTGATATTTGATTTTTCAGAGGCACATAGAGAAGGGTGGTCGCCTACAGTAAGACCGCCGAGACTTGGAGGAAACAGAAGAGTAGGCGTTTTTGCAAGCCGATCTCCTTTCAGACCTAATAATTTGGGGTTATCTTGTGTAGAGCTTATTTCTGTAGAACGCGAAAAAGAAAACGGATATGTGTTGATTGTAGGCGGTGCAGACCTGCTTGACGGTACGCCGATATACGATATAAAGCCTTATTTGCCGTATTCAGACTCAAAACCCGAAGCTAAAGGCGGATATGCTGACGAAGAGGCAAACCACAGACTTGACGTGGTTATAGATGATGAATTGCTGGAAAAGATAGCACAAGAAAAGAGACAGCCAATTTTAGAATGTCTTGCAGATGACCCGCGCCCATCATATCAAGAAGATGAGAAACGTATATATAAAATGAGCTTTGCAGAATATGAGATAGAATTTACCGTTGATGAAAACTTATTGACGGTAGTAGGGGTGTCCATAAGATAATTTGCGAAAAATGTTGATTTTTGGGAGAAAAAGTGATAAAATCATTCTGTTACAGAAAGAATTGACTTAAATCCGACAGATAAAGCAGAGGTAAAGTATGAGAAAAATACATATTCTTAACCCCGCAGCAGGAATGGTAAAGGCACATTTGTATATCCCCGAGACTGTTGAAGTATATGAGACAAAGGGTCCTCGCGATATGGAGCGTTTTATAACAGAGACGCTTATAGAAGATCCGGAAGTGCATTTTACCGTATACGGTGGAGACGGAACCGTCAGTGAGGCTGTAAACGGAATAATGGCGGCGGGAGAAGAGGCGGCAAAAAAATGTTTTCTTTCTGTTGTACCCAAGGGGTCGGGAAATGATTTTGTTCGTAATTTCTCCAAGACCGAGAAATATATGGGCAGAGTTGACGTGTTGAAGATAAATGACAGATACGGTATAAATTCTGTAAACATAGGCTTTGACTGCGACGTTGTTGTAGAGACAGATAAGGTTAAGAAAAACTTTTTGACGTCGGGCAGTTTAGGTTACATAGTAGGCGTAATGAAGGTTCTTTCGCAAGAAATGGGAAAGGATTTTGAAATAGAAATAACCAAAAAAGACGGAGAAAAGGTCGAATTTAAGGGTAAATATC
>JAFQOB010000229.1 GCA_017395725.1 Clostridia bacterium | reverse complement strand
TAATCCCTTGGGCGTATAAAGATATTCCAAAAGCTCATGTCTTTTTTCTTTATCCATTTTGCTGAGGTTGTAGCAAGACGCGCCTGTTATGGCAACACCGCAGCCGATAAAGCCTTTGTTTATAAAAGAAGTATCTTTTTTGGCGGTTGTTACTCCCGAAAGTGTAGTACCAGCAAAAAATGAGTCCCCGATAAACTCTCCGTATTCATTAGTGGTAAATATTTTAGCTTCCATTGGTAATCTCCTTTTTTATAAGAATTGTACTTTTAGTTTATTATACAATCACAAAAACAGAAAATAAATGTATATTTTGCGTTGCTTATTGTATTTTTTAGTAATGAGGTGTATAATGAAGCATAGGGGGTGGAAGTGATGGATTTTTCTTTTGATGCAAACGCGGATTTTCTTCTAAACAGAGCTATGCTGCAGTCGTGGCGTGTCAGAAAATACAGTTACAAAAACAATGCGAGACTGGACTACGGTTTTTTGTATGTTTTGAAGGGCAAAATCACGTATACCTTTGATAATAATATTATTGAGCTTGGGGCAGGGGATATTATTTATTTACCCAAAGGGAGCTATTACGAGGCTGAATTTGATATAACCGGTGGCGAGGTCAGAAATTATCTGATTAATTTTGATGTTCTGAATAAAGAAATTTCAAACGGAATAAAAGTGCCGTTTTTGTTTTACAGCGACAGCAACGATATCTTGTCAAGCTATTTCAAAAATACGGTCGAAGCATTTGGTAATAAAGATAATCCCCTTTTGACAAAATCATTTTTTTATCTTCTTTTGCATAATCTTATGACTATATGTAATTCAGATAATGAAAAAGATATACTTATAAAAAAAGGGGCAGAGCTTCTGGTTGATAGGTGTGATATGTCTATTGAGGACATTGCCGTAAGATTACATTTGAGCAGAAGCGCCTTTCAAAAAGGTTTTAAAGATTGTTTTGGCGTTTCTCCCGTAAAATACAGAACTGAAAAAAGATTAGAAAAAGCCAAGCTTTATCTTGATACTACCGATATGCCCATAAAAGAAATAGCAGATAAGTTGGGATTCTATGACATTTCCTATTTTTACAAGGTTTTTGAAAAGAAATATTCGCTTCCGCCTAAAAAATACCGCGATAATTTGAAATATTATTTGTGATTTTTATATGCTGTTATAGACATTTTGTAATAAATGTGCTAAAATTTAAGCGTAGATAATAAGATAATAAAAAATGAATTGGAGAATAAATATGAAAGTACTTATGCTGAACGGCAGTCCGAGAACCAATGGAAACACCTCAATTGCATTAAACGAGATTAAAAATGTCCTCGAACAAGAGGGGATAGAAGTTGAAACAATTCAAGTTGGAAATATGGAAATAAAGGGCTGTAAAGGTTGTCTTTACTGCAAAGAGCACGGAAAGTGCGTTATGACTGACGTTGTAAACGAAATCGCTCACAAACTTGAAGAGGCTGACGGTCTTGTGGTGGGAAGTCCCGTATATTATGCTTCGGCAAACGGTACTCTCGTGTGTTTGCTTGACAGACTTTTCTATAGCTCTAAATGCAATAAAACAATGAAAGTCGGTGCTTCTGTTGCAGTTGCAAGACGCGGCGGTTGTTCTGCTACTTTTGATGAATTAAATAAGTATTTTACAATAAGCGGTATGCCT
>JAFQOB010000228.1 GCA_017395725.1 Clostridia bacterium | reverse complement strand
GGCGGTGTATTCAGAGTCTTTGCTAAAGGCGGCAGAGAAAATACGGGTATGGAAGCTATTGAGTGGATAAAACGCTGTGTCGGCAATGGTGCCGGTGAAATAGTTGTAAACTCAATAGACACCGACGGTGTAAAAAAAGGCTTCGACCTTGAAATGCTTGATGCAGTTTGCAACGCCGTATCAGTTCCTGTTATTGCCTCGGGCGGTGCAGGAAATATACAGCACTTTATTGAACTTTTTAACACACTTCCTAAGGTTGATGCAGGTCTTGCGGCATCTATATTCCATTTTGGAGAAGTTAAAATTTCCGACCTCAAAAAAGAACTTAGTGATAACGGAATTTGTATGAGAATATAAAATCTTGAAAGGATAACGAAAATGATTAACATTGACGAACTCAAATTTGACGAAAAAGGACTTATTCCGGCCATAGTGGTTGATGCAAAAACAAAACAGGTCCTCACCCTTGCATATATGAATAAAGAAAGCCTTCAGATATCGATGGAGAAAGGTTTAACTTGCTTCTACAGCCGTTCAAGACAGTGTCTTTGGCTTAAAGGTGAAACAAGCGGAAACTATCAGCATATAGTATCTATTACTGCGGACTGCGATAAAGACGCACTTACTGTTATGGTTGAGCCCGACGGCCCCGCCTGTCATCTCGGTACAACCTCTTGTTTTGAAAATCCTCTGTGGGAAAGCGAAGAATTACATGAATTCTCTCTTCAGGGACTTATGAAGCTTATTGAAGGCAGAAAGATTGACAAAAAAGAGGGTTCGTACACAACCTATCTCTTTGAAAAAGGTCTTGATAAGATTCTGAAAAAAGTAGGCGAAGAATGTACTGAAGTTATAATCGGTGCAAAGAATAACGATAAAAAAGAAACTATTTACGAAATTGCCGACCTTACTTATCACGTAATGGTGCTTATGATTGAAATGGGTATTTCTCTTGAAGATATACACAACGAACTTGCATCGAGACACGTTATTGATAAAAAAGTTAAGCAGGAGAAAATGACACAATGATCGAATATGATCTCCACATGCATACAACCTTTTGTGACGGAAAAAACACCCCCGAAGAAATGATTCTTTCAGGTATAAATAAAGGCTTGAAAACCATTGGTATTTCAGGACACTGCAATACAGGATTTGACGAATCCTACTGTATGACAGCACCTGTTATGAAAGCATATTTTGAAGAGCTTCAGAGACTCAAAAAAGCATACGAAGGTAAAATCAAAGTTTTATGCGGCATTGAACAGGATTACTTTGCGGGAAAACCCAAGCTTGATTTTGATTACGTTATCGGCAGTGTGCACTACATACACAAAAATGGCTGTTACCTATCCGTTGACCACAATGAATCTATTACTGTAAATGACGTTAAAGAACACTACGACGGCGATTATTATGCTTATGCCGAGGATTATTATAAGCTCGTCGGCGACGTTCTTAACAATACCGGTGCCGATATAATCGGACATTTTGACCTTGTAACAAAATTCAACGAGGGATATAAGCTTTTTGACGAAACCAATCCCCGATACGTTAATGCTTGGAAAGCTGCAGTTGATAAATTACTTCCCTACGGTAAACCTTTTGAAGTAAATACAGGGGCAATTTCAAGAGGCTACAGAACCTCGCCCTATCCTTCCCTGCCTATTCTTGAATATATTAAAGAAAAAGGCGGCAAAGTTATTCTTTCAAGCGATAGCCATTCGGCAGAAAATATATGCTTTGAGTTTGATAAATGGGAAAATTATATAAGAGATTTAGGTTTTGAAATATGAACAAAAAAAGCTCTTTCTGTTTTTTAGAAAGAGCTTTTTAAAATTGTATTCGGTTGTCTTACCGTCTTTCATAGCTTTTTCGAGAAGCTTTTCACCGACAGCAATTTCATTCTTTGTTGGGATTCTATGTATGTCTACCGCAGTCTTTCCCCACTTATTTCTTGCAGTACCGTTTTTTATCGCCTTGTCAGCATCTTCAAGCGCTTTTTCATCTGTCAAGACTTTGTGGGAAAATTCGCCAAGCAAAGTCTTTTCGCCTATTTCTGCTGCAAGTGCCTCACTGACAACACCCGTTTCAAGAATGGTCCTTACGTATTGGCTGACGTTTTTGTTTTTTTCAACACCTTGAGGAACCTTGACTCTTTCTTGAGGGTTTTCACCCTCTTCGATAGTGCCATATTTCTCACGTGCCTCTTCCATGAGCTTCGTTTCACCCGCAACGAGTTCATCAAACCCGATTTTTCCGTCGGCATATTCTTGCCGAAGCTTTCTTGTGCGTTCAGGAATGCTGTTACCGTAAATACGTTCTTTTCTCTCTACAATTGCTTCAGTAGGAACAGAGAATTGCGTGTCAACATCATGTTTATTGAATGTGCCGATATTATTTTCAGCAGACTTAATTTGTTCCGGAGAAAATACAGATACTTCTCCCCAACCATCACTATCCATATCTGCATACCAACCGTCATATTTACGTTCTTTCAACCATTTAACTTGTTCATTTTTATCTTTCAGATGATAAAACTCGCTTGGCTGATTATCATAAGCCGCCATTTTTTTGCCTGTAACATACACCGGCATAACATGCTTTCCGTAAGCCTCGGCATCTTCTCTGTTCTCAGCAAAAAAGAATGAGCCCTCGCGCGAAGCTATTTCTCCAATATCAAAGGCAGTAAACTTCTTTCCTGTTCCATGATAGAAGACTTTAGGCGTACCGTCTTCATTTAAAAGTAT
>JAFQOB010000227.1 GCA_017395725.1 Clostridia bacterium | reverse complement strand
CGCTTCTCAAAAAGAGCGACAGCATTACGACAAACAACATAAATGCGCCTCCCGCAGTAAGCCCCGACAAGAGTCCTTTTTCCCTGTTAAACCTTGATGCAAAAAAGCCTCCCAAAAACGCACTCAGATATAGAGCAGTTCTGCCGAGTATACCCGATAAAGCTGCGGGGTCCTCTCTGGTAAAACAAATCCACCCAAAAACAAGAAGCAAAACAGCACTTGATAAAATTGAGACCAGAAAGCCTTTTACACTGTTTTTCCAAAATTCAGTTTGCAAAAAAATACACCCTTTCATAAAAACATTCTTTTGTTAAATGTTTATGAAAGGGTTTGTACTTTTATTCGAGAAAAAATTATTCTGCGTCTTCTGCTTTAACGTCAACAACCTTAACAGCACTCTTAAGAATTCTGATTTTGGTCTTGTCGCCGCTTGTTTCAATAAGACAAGTTTCTTCTTTGATGCTGATGATTTTACCGATAATACCGCCGATGGTAGTAATTTCATCGCCAACCTGAAGGTTATTTCTCATATCCTGAATTTCTTTTTCCTGCTTTTTCTGCGGTCTAATCATAAAGAAATACATAACAGCAAGCATCAAAACTATCATCAAAATACCGCCCCAAGAGCCGATACCGCCTGTAGGGGTTGCATCACCGGTAGCCTCAGCCAACAATCTGAAAAACATTTTCGTTACCTCCTAAATTAATGTCAATAATTTTTTGATGTACACATTATATACCCAAAACAACCGTCTTGCAAGTAATAAATGTAAATTTTTGTAAGAAAGATAAAAATTTATGAATTTTGAAGTCTTGAAAAAAGCTTCTGCATATAGTCAAATGCACCTTTATTTTCGGGAAGCGAAAGATTATTATCTACAGACAACACGTTTTCCGCCTCTTCAAAAGCCTTCTTTAGAAGCTCCATATCGCAAAGAGAGGCAAATCTGAATTTCAAACCGCCGCTTTGTCTTACGTCACCCGCTGCATTGGGGAAAAAGTCTCCGGGGCCACGCTGTTCAAGGTCAGCTTCTGCGATTTTATACCCATTATTTGTGGAACACATAACGTTAAGTCTTGCTTTTGACTTTTCATTTTCCGAAGAAGAAACGAGAATACAGTAGGACTTATCTGTCCCTCTTCCAACTCTTCCCCTTAGCTGATGCAACTGAGAAAGACCGAATCTTTCAGCGTTTTCAATAACCATCAGAACGGCGTTAGGCACGTTAACGCCAACCTCAATAACAGTTGTGGAAACGAGAATTTTTATATTATTCTGCTCAAATTCACGCATAACTTTATTCTTTTCAGCCGCCTTCATTTTGCCGTGAATAAGTCCCACAGGAATATCGGGAAAAACTTCATTCTGCAATTTTTCCGCAAGAGATACTGCAGATTGCATATTCTTTTTTTCTTTTATTTCCATATCGTCGGAAGTAAAATCAAAGGGCAAAAGAGCCTCTTCCTCCCCGTCGGTATCTTCAACCAAGGGACATACGATATAGACCTGATTAGACAATGCATTTTTGCGAATAAAGCCGTTAAGCCTTTCCCTGTAGCTTT
Organism: Clostridia bacterium; assembly: GCA_017395725.1. The sequence goes on along the minus strand of JAFQOB010000227.1, from coordinate 2,897 downwards.
CATCAACCAAAAAGGTATCAACCTTTTTTCTTCCGGGAGGAAGCTCGTCTAACACGGATATATCAAGGTCGCCGTAGAGTATCAAAGCAAGAGTTCTTGGTATAGGGGTTGCCGACATAACAAGCACGTGGGGATTATACCCCATTTCTTTTGTTTTTTCAGCAAGAGCAGACCTCTGACGAACACCAAATCTATGCTGGTCGTCGGTTATAACAAGCCCAAGTTTTTTGAATGATAATTTTTCATTAAGCAGGGCGTGTGTGCCGATAACTATATCAATACTTCCGACTGCAACCAAATCGCAAATTCTTCTTTTTTCGGCGGCGGGAGTAGAACCGGTCAAAAGAGCAGTTTTTATGCCCAACTGTGCAAAAAGAACCGATAATTCATTATAATGCTGAGTAGCCAATATTTCCGTAGGAGCCATAAAAGCCCCCTGTGTTCCGTTTTTCACCGCAACGTATAAAGCCGCCGCCGCACAAACGGTTTTACCGCTACCAACGTCTCCCGACAGCAGTCGGCTCATAGGACTGCCCTTTACGTTTGACATATCTGCAATTATTTCTTTGACAGACCTTGACTGCGCACCAGTCAGCGAATAGGGCAAAAGCTTCAAGAAGCTACCGATATCGGTATCACTCATAACGATACTTTTACCGTCTTTTTTAAGATTCTTTTTAGATATGGAAAGCCCGAGAGCAAAGGCATAAAGCTCTTCAAAAACGAACCTCTCTCTTGCTTTTTTTACTCGCTCGGTGCAGGACGGAAAATGTATCTCCTTCAGAGCTTCTTTAAGGCTCATAAGCCCCATTTTTTCAAGAGTAGTTTTTCTGAATATTTCAGGGAAATCATAGTTTTCATAGATTAGAGTGTTTAACGCCAATTCCGTTGTTGCTTTAAGAAACTTTTGTGTTAAGCCCTCTGTAAGAGGGTAAACAGGAACAAGCTCGGGTAATTTTTTACCCGGAATAACAGGTTCATAGACAGGAGAAGACATTTCTCGACTGCCGTACTTAACGTTCAGCTTTCCGTAAAACCTGAATTCATCACCGATATGAAAAATATCTTTAACAAAGGGTTGATTGAAAAAGGTAACCGTACATTTTCCCGTTTCATCAAAGGCGATAAATTTGGTTATCTGCTTTCTGTTTTTAAGCATAAAAGTCTGGGGATTTGAGGCAACAGTAAGAACAAACGCCCCTACCGTACCGTCGGGAGTCATAGCGAGGGACAAAACGTTCCCTCTGTTTTGATATGCTCTGGGAAAATGATATAAAAGCTCTTCTACGTTAGTAATACCGAGAGCAAAAAAAGATTCTCTTCTCTTTTTCCCAATTCCCTGCAACATTCCTATAGGCGTCGAAAAATCCATAGTATCACTTTCCCTCCTTTATTTTAAAATAAGGCGGAGAATAATCTCCGCCAATAAATCATTCCGCATCCTCGTCTGGATTAAAAAGACCGCCTTTTTCTTTCGTTTTATGAGAATGTTTATTTCTCATATAAACAATATTACCGTTACTGCTTTCAGCGAAGGCAACAGAACGCGCCAAGACGTACAAGACCGACACTCCGCAATAGATGCCGAACAAAGAATCAACAGTCAGTTCATGAGTTCCCTGTAAAATGTATATAATTTCAGGAACAAAAGCAACCGAAAGAAAAACAACCGCCAAGTTTGAAAAGATAAAATAAATGATAGGCTTAGATTTTCCCAAGGAAGCCCTTGATTCAAAAAGCTCATATAACATAAATACAATAAGTGCAACCTGTCTTAGAACCTTAACAGGACTGTTCAAAACGCCTGAACGGTCAAAGTAGAGACACATAAGGAAAAGCAGAGTCCAAATCACAGGAAAAAACGACAAAAACGTAATAAAACCCGATTTATTATTTCCAAAAAGAGCAACTGCGATATAATAAGCAAAAACAAAGATTGATATTATAGCACAAGCAAGCTTAAGCTTTTCTATTGTATTCAAAGCAGAGTCCGTCACTGCCGAAATAACGTTATTTTCCTTAAAATAGGCAACGACCATAAAAGCGACGGTTCCGGCGGACAATAGCGAGGTAACAGCAGTAAGGAACGAGCCTCTTTTCAACTCATTTGGCAAAAGGTCTTTTCTGAATATCAAAGCGGGAGTAGCTAACAATATGACAGCAATAAAAATGAAAATATAAAATGCTCCCGGAGTTTTTGCGCCGTGAATATAGATATTATTATCAATTTCAAGATAGTTTTCATATAAAATATACTGAAATATAACTGCAACAACAGCAATGATTACAGTAAGAAACACGTACAGCCGAGCAATTTTTTTATTTTCGTTCATATCATTTATCCTTACATTTATTATTTGGGAATATTATACACCGATACTGCTTATTTTTCAAGACGTTGCCAAAAAAATAACAGTTTTTAGAGAGCTAAAAGATTAAACTGTTTAAATTCAGAATTATCTCGTATAATTTTCGCTTCTCTGCTATGACTTGTCATAATAAGCACCTGAGAATCATCATCAGCATATCTATCGGCAATAGAAAGCATATTTTTCAGTCTAATATCATCAAGCCGAGAAAAGCTTTCATCGAAAACTATGGGAAGCTTGCCCCCCGATTTACCGAACATTTCAGCCAAAGCCAAGCGCAGAGAAATATATGCAATATCCTGCGTACCCGAGCTTACGCTATCAATGGTTTTTGTGAAAACTGCGCCCTCTTCTTCAAAGGTGTATGTCATTTCAAGCTTATCGGAAACACCGATTTGAGTATATTTGCCGTCGGTAAGCCCACCCATAAGCTTACCTGCTTTTCCGGAAAGTCCGGGGGCGAGCTTATTTCTCAAATTAGCTCCCGCTTTTTGAAGCTTTTCATAGGCAAGAACGTAAGCCTCGTAT
>JAFQOB010000226.1 GCA_017395725.1 Clostridia bacterium | reverse complement strand
GGTTCTGTTATAAACAGAATAAACAGCGACACAAACACACTGCAGGCGTTTATGATGCGAGTAACACAGGAAGTTGTAGTTCAGGGCTTCACCCTTGTGGGAATAGTTATTATAATGCTTACAATGGATTGGCGGCTGACGTTACTATCGCTTATACCGGTACCCATAGTATCATACATATCACGTAAGTTTTCACGGAAGATATTGCCATATTACAGAAGAATATGGAGACGTCATTCTGCAGTATCGGGACTGCTTTCGGACACTATCCCCGGAGTGAGAGTAATCAAATCCTTTACGGGCGAAAAGAACGCCATAGAGACATTTAAGGCACATACTAACGAATGGCTCGAGGTAGATAAAAGCGGAGCGAAGATTATAGTAACGTTCCCACAGGTGATATCGTTCCTCGTAACCTGCGGTTCACTTATAATATGGGGAATCGGAGGAACGCAGGTTATAGCGGGTAACGGCATATCCCTCGGTTTGCTTATGTCCTTTATAACCTATACTACCATGTTTTACGGTCCTGTAAACTTTTTTGCAAACTTAAGCGACACGTATCAGTCGGCAGTAGCGGCGGCAGAGAGAATATTTGATATAATCGATGCCGAGCCTGAAAAGGACTTTGGTAAGGGCAATATACCCGCCAAGACTGCTAAGGGTAAGATTGAATTCAAAAACGTAAACTTCTCCTTTGACAAGGCTAAGAAGATACTTAAAAACGTAAACCTGACCATAGAAGAGGGCGACGTTGTGGGTATCGTTGGAACGACGGGAAGCGGTAAATCAACCCTTGTAAATCTGTTCTTACGTTACTATGACGCCTATGACGGCGAGATATTGCTTGACGGCGTTAATATAAGAGATATAGATATGCAGTGGTTCCGTCAGCAGATAGGCTACGTACAGCAAGAGCCAATGATGTTCCACGACAGCATATACAATAACATAGCCTTTGGGGCATCTGACGTACACGTTGAGCAGGTTATAAACGCGGCAGAGATAGCCCACGCTCACGACTTTATAGTAAGACAGCCCGACGGTTACGATTCGGTATTGGGCGAAAGGGGAGTCGGACTTTCAGGCGGTGAAAAGCAGAGATTGTCAATAGCAAGGGCGGTGCTCAAGAATCCCGCAGTATTGGTATTCGACGAGGCGACAGCATCGGTTGACTCGGAGACCGAGCATCATATTCAGGAAGCCATAGAAAATCTTATAGGCGGCAGAACGACCATAATGATAGCCCACAGACTGTCAACGCTCAGTATGGCTAATAAAATAGTTGTGCTTGACAACGGAGAAATAATCGAGTGCGGCAGTCCCGAGGAGCTTATGAAGCAAAAGGGTAAGTATTACAAGCTTGTGGAAATACAGTCAATGTCGGACAAGATAAGAGCGTCAAAGCAGGAAGAACGTTTTGAGTGAGGTGAAAATAATGGCAAGAAACTACGTTGAAGGCGATATGGTAAGATTTACGGAAACGGGACTTTGCACTGTTGATATGGAAATATACGGTGGCGAAACTGTAAAGGGACTGACACCGAAAAGGCTGTTTCCAATGACAGGAGAAAATATGTACATAACCTTACTTAACGGAGAGGGCAAAGAGGAAGCTATAATAAGAAACCTAAACACCCTTATGCCCGAGTCAAGAAAGGTAATAGAAAACGCGTTAAGCGAGTTCTACTTTATGCCAAAGATAAGCAAAATAAACGAAATAACCGACAAGTTCGGCATACTCAGCCTTGACGTTGACACCGACAAGGGCAGAGTGAAGTTTGACATAAAAAACAGGCACTATGACATAAAGCAAATATACGGAAGCAGAATACTTATAAGAGACCGAAACGATAACCGATACGAAATCGAGGACTCAAGTAAGCTCGATAAGAGAAGCTTGAAGCTCATCTATCCATATATTTAGTAATGAATAGTGAATAATGAATAATTAAGGTGGGAATATTACTTTTTCCCGAAAAGTAATTTTACATTAAAGATAGTAGTGAAGTGGTTTTTATATAGCTTTACCAATGGGGAACAGCTTTCGCACAAACAAAAAATAAGCAGAAACGAACATAGGCTCCCTTGTGTAAAGGGAGCTCCGACGAAGTCGGTGAGGGATTGTAAGAAGAAACAAGAATAAAGAAAACCAACAACCCCTCCGTCATTTTCTGGCGAAAATGCCACCTCCC
>JAFQOB010000225.1 GCA_017395725.1 Clostridia bacterium | reverse complement strand
TGAATATGAGAAGGTTGAACAGGCGTTACGTGACGTTGAGGAAAGGGGATACGGAATAGTGACACCACGCCTTGAAGACTTGAAGCTGGAAGAACCCGAGATAACGAAACAGCAAGGCTCCTACGGCGTGAAGCTAAAGGCATCAGCCCCCTCTGTTCATATGATAAAGGCGACAATACAGACCGAGCTTAACCCCATAGTAGGCACAGAACAGCAGTCGGAAGAGCTGATAAAATTTATGTTACGGGAGTTTGAAGAAGACCCGAAGAAGATATGGGAATCAAATATGTTTGGAACTTCGCTGTATGAGCTTATAAACGAGGGACTAAACAGCAAATTGGCACAGATTCCCCATGAAGCGAGACTGAAATTCGGCGATACTTTGCAAAAGCTGATAAACGAAGGCTCAGGCGGACTTATTTGCATTATTCTGTAGAATAAAAAGGATATGACTTATGTTTGAGAAATGCTGTATAGCCGATTTGCGTAACAAAGAAGTAATAAATATATGCGACGGCAGAAGACTTGGGTGCGTAATAGACGTAGAGTTTAACGTATGTGACGGAAAGATACTGTCGCTGGTGGTACCCAAGGACGAGAAGCTGAGCTTGTTCGGCAAGGTAGACGGATTTAATATACCTTGGTGTAAAATAGATAAGATAGGAGATGATATAATTCTTGTAAACGTAGGCGAATTGTACGACGGAGACAGAAACAGCTGTAAGCATAGATAGAAACCGGAGGCAGTATATTTTCTAAATATACTGTCTTTTTTTTATTTAGCTACTTGAGTTTTTGCAGTTATGGTGGTATAATTGAAGTAGAAAAACAGATGCTCGAAAGGAGATATAAATATGATAGAAAGATTAAGAAACGAAGCGAGAGAATTGGCAGAGCAGTTTTGCGAGGGAGCGAAGCTGAAGAAGGGTATGCTTGTTGTTATGGGAAGCTCTTCAAGTGAGGTAAGAGGCTCAAAGATAGGAAGCGATTCAAGCCTTGAGGTTGCAGAGGCGGTATTTGGTGAGATATATAAAGTTCTTTCAGAGAAGGGAGTATATCTTGCAGTACAGTGCTGTGAGCATTTAAACAGAGCACTGATTGTTGAAAGAGAGGCATTGAAGCCCTGGGAAGAAATAGTTAATGCAGTACCTCAGCTTCACGCGGGGGGCGCGTTTGCTATGACTGCTTATAAGACGTTTAAAGACCCTGTTGCTGTTGAACATATTAAAGCTGACGCAGGAATAGATATAGGCTCAACCCTTATCGGTATGCACTTGAAAGAGGTGGCTGTTCCCGTAAGAGTGGCAAGAAAGACAATAGGTTCAGCATACGTTGTGTGTGCGAGAACGAGAGCTAAGTATATTGGCGGCGAACGTGCAAGATATGACGATAGCCTTATGTAAGGTTATGCAAATGAAGACACAAATTGTCAAAATAAAGACCTTGAAAAACATTGGCATAATTGATAGAATTTGACCGCACAAGTAATTGGAAAGCTTGGAGGTTACAGATGAAAGAAATAAAGAAAATATTTTTAGTAATGCTTTTGTTGGTATTTGCTTTGTGTATGTCTTCTTGCGGTTCGGGGGAAGAGAAAAAGCCTGTGGATACAAAAGATACCGTTGATACAACGGTTGAGACCGAAATACAGGAAGAAGAGAAGGATGATGGTACTGTGGAGCACATTTTTGAAGTTGCCGATTTAAGAAAAAATATAGTTGATTATATGAGAAGTATGTCGAGTGTCGAGTGGACACCGAGTGAAAGCTTTAGTTTGAACGGCGACCACAATACCTGGGGAGTAAACCTTAATTTCAAAAAAGGACAGAAATATTTAGGACTTCCGTATACACGTGCATTCAGCGGACTTGACGATTTTGCGAATTATATTGAAAACGGCGTATATAAAGGACCGTGCGGTTCGTATGATACTATGCCCGGTAATAACTGTTCATCTTCTTGCGACTTGTCTTGGAGAAGATATATAGTGAGCAATACAGAGGCGACGTATACTTATGTTCCCGGATTTGGAAACAAGACTATCGGGCCTGTTGGGAATTACGAATACCCGTCGGGAAATCGCGATACTTTTACTATTATATCTGCAAATAAACCTGAGGCTATATACGAAGGGTATGCATTGTGCAAACCGGCAGATGCTATAGTAAAATGGTCGGACAAGGGAGCAGCGGGACACGCAAGAATGATAGCGGCAGAGCCTACCGTTGTTCGCAACGCACAAGGGAAGATAAATGCCGGCAGAAGCTATTTGACAGTGATTGAGCAGACGAATATGCTGACTGAAACAGACGGCAAACAGAGTACATGGCTTGTTGACAAGATATATACTTTTTCAGAGCTGTTGAATGACGGATATATACCCTTAACACCTACCGTTTTGGCTGGGGGCGGGGAGCTGAAAATTACCTTAACCGACGGTAACACGGCTGAAGATATAGGTAAGATGCTTTCAGGTACAATTGAAACGAATTGCAGCATATCTTCGCTTGAAATGGTGGTTACGGACGAGTGGGGGAACAAGGTAAAGGAATATGTTTTGAACGTTGAAAACGGAACTGATAAGATAAATTTAAGAAAGTATTCGTTTAACCTTGATACAGCGTCATTACCGACAGGAGAATATACGTATATACTTACTGCCCACACTGTAAGTCTCGGTTCGGTAAAGTTGCAGACTATAGAATTTGAAAAATAAGTGGCGTGAGTCGATTTAATAAAAAATGTATAGACGACCTCATCTGTCGCACCGCATAAAGAATAATAAAAACTGTGATTCATTGGCGGTACGACACCTTCTCCCACCGGAGAAGGTACAATGTATAATCTTATTTCTAAAGCTATAATTCAATTATTCTATACAAAAAAATACTTTTAAATAAGCACAGACAAAGACCTTCTCCGGTGGGAGAAGGTGTC
>JAFQOB010000224.1 GCA_017395725.1 Clostridia bacterium | reverse complement strand
TCAAGGTATTGCTGCATCATAGGGGTTACACCCATAATCTTTTCCTCACATTCAATCAATTACCGTACCGTACATTGCAAAGGTATCGGCTCTGTCTATTTTTACGTTACAGAATTTTCCCACAAGGGATTCGTCTCCGTCTATATGAACAAGTCTGTTCTTATCGTTTCTGCCCGTATATTTGCTTTCATCTGTTTTGCTCTTGCCTTCAATAAGAATCCTTATCGTCTTGCCCACGTATTCACTGTTCAAGTCCTTGGTTATACTATTCTGCACCTCAAGAAGCTTTGAAAATCTTTTCTTCTTTATTTCGTCGGGAATCTGTCCTTCCATCGATGCCGCAGGAGTATCTTTTCTCGGGGAATAAATAAAAGAATAAACCGAATCAAATTCCACTTTTCTAAGCATCTCAAGAGTATCTTCAAATTCCTCGTCAGTCTCGGTAGGAAATCCTACTATAATGTCGCTCGTCAGCCCAACGTTTGGCATCTTTTCCTTTGCATAAGACACAAGCTCAAAGTAGCCTTTTGAATCATATTTTCTGTTCATAAGCTTTAATACTCTGTCATTACCTGCTTGAAAAGGTAAATGCAAGTGCTTTACTATCTTTTCCTCTCTTGCCATTGTATCTATAAGCTTTCTTGATGCATCTTTCGGGTGACTCGTCATAAATCTCACCCAAAAATCGCCCTCTATCTTACAAATATCGGTAAGCAAATCGGAAAAGTCATAGTCAATGCTTAAATCTTTGCCATAGCTGTTTACGTTCTGACCAAGCAAAGTAAATTCTTTATATCCTTGCTTCGAAAGCTCTCTTATCTGCTCAATTATCGCCTCAGGCTGTCGGCTTCTCTCTCTGCCCCTTACGTAAGGCACAACGCAGTATGAACAAAAGTTGTTGCAACCGTACATAACGCTTATCCAAGCCTTAAAGCCGCTTTCTCTTACTACGGGAAGTCCTTCCCATATATTTGCACTCTCGTGGTCAAAATAAAACAGTCTCTTTTTTCGGCTGAAAGACTCAAGTAATATTTCGGGAAAACGCCAGAGCATATTGGTACCAAAAAGAAAGTCTACGTAAGGGTATTTGTTCTTTACGTCGTCTTTTCTGTGCTCCTGCGTAACCATACAGCCGCAAATCCCTATTTTCAAATTGGGATTTGCCTTTTTCAAGTGCTTGAACTGACCTGTTATCGATAAAGCCCTAAGCTCTGCGTGTTCTCTTACTGCACACGTATTCACAACAATAAGCTCTGCCTCTTCGGGCTTGTCCGTCAGCTCATATCCCATTTCAAACGCCATACCGGATATGTATTCGCTATCAGCCTCGTTCTGCTGACAACCAAACGTCAACACGTGTGCCTTCGGTCTTCTTCCATTTTCATTGGCAAAGCTGTCGGTCTTTTCCCTTACAGACATCATAAAAGCATACTGCTGTTCTATTTGTTCGGGGGTAATATTTACCGTTTTATTTTCCATAGTTCCCCTCTTCTCTATATCTTAACAATACTTACCCATTTTATTACTTTTATCATTTTATTATAACAATTTTCTCCCCCATTGTCAATATAAAATAACCTTCATAAAATGTATTAGGGCAACTAATTTTTACCCTGAAATCAACTTTGCATTACGTCTAAAAATTTAACGGTAATTATATATAATTGAAAAAAGGAGATGTACATTATGAATGATATAAAAATATGTGTTCTCGGCGGCGATTCGCGTATGATTTCCGCCATACGATTTATGTCTAAACAAAACTATTCCGTCTCTGCCTTTGGGAATATTGAGACGTCAAATGAAGCTACAATATGCAATAGTTTAGAAAAAGCTATATCTGATGCTACTCTTATTGTTCTTCCCCTCCCGTTTTCCACAGACGGAATTAAGCTTTTCGCACCGTTGTATAACGGCGAAATAAAAATATCCGACATCATTTCCAACCTAAAAAAAGGACAGCTTATTGCCGGCGGAAAAATGTCGGAGGATTTTTGCAAAAAAGCTATGCAAAAAGGCTGCGATATATATGACTATTATCTATCTGAAAGGCTTTCAGTCCTTAATGCCATTCCTACGGCAGAGGGCGCTGTTGCTATTGCCATAAATGAAACAGCTAAAACAATTTTCGGTTCAAATTGCGTTATTGCAGGATACGGAAGAATCGGAAAAATCTTAGCAAGACTTCTAAAAAATATGGGAGCTGACGTTACCGTTCTTGCAAGAAGCGAACAGGCTCTTACCTGGGCAGAAGCTGACGGCTGTCACGCACTCCCCTTTTATTGTGCAAAGCGACACCTTAACGACAAGGATATAATATTCAATACCGTTCCTGCAAAATGGATGGATAAAACTATTATTGATTCAACAAAAAACGATTCCGTAATCATAGACCTTGCTTCAGCTCCCGGCGGAGTTGACTTCGAATATGCAAAAGCAGTTTCAAAAAAAGTTATATTTGCACTCTCTCTGCCCGGCAAGGTGGCTCCTGAAACATCGGGTAATATTATTGCCGACTGTATTCTATCTAAGCTGAAAGGAGGTTTATTATGATTTGTTACGCTATGTGCGGTTCTTTCTGTACCCTTAGCCACTCCTTTGAAGTTCTTGAAAAAATGAGCCAAAAGGATTATGAATTTTTGCCTGTTATGAGCGAAAAGACCTATTCCACCGACACACGTTTCGGTAAGGCTTCCGCCCACGTATCAAGACTTGAAAATATATGCGGTAAAACGGTTATACATACCGTTCAGGATGCCGAGCCTATCGGTCCAAAGTTACGCCCCGACGCTATGATAATCTGCCCCTGTACCGGTAATACTCTCGCCAAACTCGCAAACGGTATAACCGACTCTTCCGTTACTATGGCGGCTAAAGCCCACCTCAGAAACAACAAACCGCTGGTTATAGCCCTTGCAACAAACGACGCTCTTTCAGCTAATCTTGTAAACATCGACAAGCTTCTTGCAAGAAAGAATATATATTTTGTTCCCTTAGTTCAAGATGACCCTGAAAACAAGCCCTCCTCTTTGGTTGCAAATTTTGCACTACTCCCTCAAACACTTGAGAAAGCTATAGATGGAAAGCAAATAAGTCCGATTTTTTACGGCTGTTCTCCGTAAAATATTTTTGGTATATTTTGCACATCACACTCCAATAATATATAAAAGTAACACTTAAATAACACTAATTTTTAAAATTGACAGAAAAAATGGATATTAACAACATAAAATGCAAAAAATCCCTTGATTTTTGTTGAATAATATATTAAAATATAGAATTGAGAAAAAAGTAACTTTTATATAAAAACAAGGGGAATTTAATCATGGAAAAAGAATTCAGAAGAATTGGTGTACTCACCTCGGGTGGCGACGCTCCCGGTATGAATGCAGCTCTCCGCGCAGTTACAAGAGCTGCTCTTGACAAAGGCGTTGAAGTTATGGGTATCTACGAGGGTTACAAGGGACTTGTTCACCCTAACCTCAAACAGTTTACTGCAAGAGACGTTTCCAATATCGTTTCAAGAGGCGGAACTGCTCTTCTCTCCGACCGTTGCCTTGAATTCAAGGAAGAAGAAGGTATGCAGAAGGCTATTCAGACCTGTAAGGATAACCAGATCGACGGTATCATCGCTATCGGCGGCGACGGAACCTTCAGAGGTGCTACAGACCTTTCTGTAAGAGGTATTCCCACTATTGGTATTCCCGCTACTATCGACAATGATATTACTTCTACCGAATATTCAATCGGTTTTGATACAGCAGTTAATACTGCAGTTGAGCTTATCGACAAGCTCAAAGATACTTGCGAATCACACGCTCGTTGCAACGTTGTTGAAATTATGGGCAGAAACGCAGGTTGGGTTGCTCTTGAAGCAGGCATTGCTACAGGTGCTTCCGCTATCGTTATCAACAAAGTTGAGTTTGATGAAGATAAAGCAATCGCGCAGATTATGGAAGCTAAGAAGAACAACAAGAGAAACTTTATCGTTTGCATTGCAGAGGGTGTTCCCGCTGTTTTGGGCGATAAGCTCTACTCTGAAAAGTTTGCAAAGAGATTTGAAGAAAAGACGGGTATTGAGACAAAGTTCGTAAGACCTGCTCACATTCTTCGCGGTGGCAATCCCACGATGCGCGACAGACTTCTTGCAACACAGCTCGGTAGTGAGGCTGTTAAGCTTCTTCTTGAAGGCAAGAGCGACCTTGTTGTAGGTGTTCGTGATGATAAGGTTGTTTCTACTGAAATCGGCTATGCTTTGAAGCTCGACCGTATGTACAAGGGCACTCTTAAGGAAGGCGACCTTGACAAGTTCACAAACGCTCAGGTAGCTGAAATGAAAGCATACTGTGAAAAGAGAGACGCAGACCTTCGCAAGCTTTACGATATGGCTTACGAAATGGCTCACTAATATTTTTTGCAAGCATAAAGGGTGTGGAAAATCCACACCCTTTTATTGTTTATTCGGTTTATATAAAGAATTTTCTTTCCATTACTTCTCTTGCAGGTCTGTAGATTGCTACAAAAATTAGAAATAGTCCAAGCATCGCAAGTGATACAAGAGGATACAATGACCAGCCGAGAAATTCGTTTACGTTAAACGTAATATTAGCCATAAATTCTATAAGCAACATAAAGCCGCCGAGAGCCATAAAAAAGCCGCCGAAAACATAGAGCTTTCCTTTTTTCAGATACTTTAGCAAGGTTACAAATGCCGTTATCAAAACGCCTAAGCCCCCAACAAGCGGAAACGCAAAGGACAAAAACCAACCGCCGTTTGTGTGTAAACTAATATACAGCAAATACACGCCGACTGCGCAAAAGCCTATCGGTACAAATATAACCGGATTCGGTTTCTTAAACCAACTCGGCAATACTATAGAAACATAGCTTAGACCTAACGCACCTATAACGTATCCCGACCACGTTACAGCCCTATATATACGCCAATCGCAAAGGAATACAATAATCATTGCCAAGACAATCGCAAATGTCAAAAATATCTGCAATATATATGTGTTCGCTTTAGCTCTCGGGTATTTTTTAGGCGGATACTGGGCATCTCCTTCTCCTTGAATGAGGTCAGGATGAAAAACAGTCGTATTACAAAGAGGACAAACCTTTTCGCTGTCCGCTAACTTTACTCCGCATTTTATACAATACATTACATTTCACCTCTGTTCGATCTTACAAACGTCTCTATTCCCATATCTTGCATAACCTTGTGAAAATGATACTCAAGCTCGGGTTCTTTTATATTTCGTATAAAGTTAATATAAAGCGTTTCCCCATAGGACAATACACCGCAGTTATAGGGAGCTGACGCCTGTACGCCTAATATAAAATCAAAACGCTCTATATACGGTTTCATTTCTTCGGGCAACTGCACGTTACCCAAGTTAGATAGTGAAAGACAAGATTTACACTCGCCCACTGTGTCAAATATCGCTTTCATAACTATATTTTTCACGAACAGGGGCATAACTCTTACCGCCATAAGCTTTTCACTGTTTACGTTTGCGGCAATTTTCATTTTCATTTGCTTTTTGGTTATATCCGTACCCATACAGTGAACGATAATCTTGCATATCTCTTCAAAGCTGTATTCACCCAGAATGGGCAAAATTTCAGGCGTTGTGTAAAGTGCAAAATTTCGCAAAGTCTTACTGTGAAAAAGATTTCTCAAATTAACTGGCAATAGCACTTTGATTGGCTTTCTCTTTCGGGGAGACGGAACCTTTTCTGCCTGTAGGTTCTGTAAAGCCATCATCATTACCGCGCACAAAAACGTCGTAACACTTACTCCGTATTCATGAGCCTTGTCTAATACGGCTTTAGTTGAAAGCTCAAAACAAGTTACGTTTAAAAAGCCTTTTTTCTCGGGAGTGCCCCACAAATGCCAAGCAGTATTTTCTGCTCTGCTTGCAGAAACTCTTCCCGAATATTTATTGAAGCTGTCTTCAAGCTCTTCTGCCGAGGGCTCTTCAAGTCTGCCTAAGACACCGTGTTCTGCAGGTATCTTCACCCCATACTTTTGCTGAAGATATTCTGCCACAAGGCTTTTTAAAAATATTAAAGCTCCCGTTCCGTCAGTCAGTGAGTGAAATATTTCTACCGCTATTCTCTTCTCATATACTATAACACGAAAAGCACACTTAGCCGTCTCTTTTTTTGACATAGCAGTTAAAGGATAACTGCTTTCGTCCATTATCTTCGGTGCTTCGGAAAGCTGTTCAAGATAGTACCAGAACAACCCCTTTTGAAGTCTTACGGCAATGGAGGGAAAACGCCTTACAGTTACGTCGAGCGCTGTTGCAAGAACGTCTCTGTCAACGTTTTCGGTCAATGTCGCAGATACTCTGAAAACGTTACTCCAATTCTGTCTTCTTGCCGCAGGATATATCTTCGCCGCATTGTCAAGACGCAACCAACGAAGCTTATTCTCTCTTGACATTTTCTTATTAAGAAATGAATTAATCAAAGAAAAATCTTTCTCGTCTTCCTCAAGGTCATAAAGCAAATATCCGTGCCATCTGTCTTTGGTTACAACGAGTTTTGACAGGTTTCCGCTTTCGATTAATCTTTCGTGCATCTTCCTTGAATCGTCAAGCATTATTTCGTCTCCACCTACAAATATAAGTGATGGGGGGAATCCTGCCAAATCTGCAAACAAGGGGGAAACATAAGGGTTAGTTCTGTCTTGTGTATAGCTTTTTGCAAAAAAATCAAGTAACTCTATAGACATCGTCGGGTCTTTTTCGATATTCTCTTTATATGAATCCCCCGATGCCGTCAAATCTGTCCAAGGCGATAAAGCAATTATCGAGCAAGGTAATCCTAATCCCTCTTCCTTTATACGCAAACAAAGTGAATAACAAAGTCCTCCGCCCGCACTCTCTCCGCACAAAGTTATTCTATCGGGAGAATAGCCCTTTTCAATCAGATACTTATAGCTTGTCAACGCATCGTCAAGGGCTGAAGGATATGCATTTTCAGGTGCTAATCTATAGGCGGCACAAAATACTCTTACCCCCGTTTTAGCGGCAAGAGTTGTTCCAAACCCCTTCGCATACTCTATTCCGCCACAGGTATATCCACCACCGTGAAGATAGAGTATTACACCCTGTCTGCGTTCGTCCTTAGGGATTATCCACGCACCCTCAAAGCCTTCAAAAGAGTGTTCTTTCTCGATAATCTGATTCTTGTATCTTGATACCATCATTTCACCGATCTTATCTTGACCTTTTCTTATGGTCTTCAAAGAACAGCTTTGAAGGAGAGGCTTTAATATCAACAGTTGGTTTCTAATCGTCTTTGCTGAAATCGCCATAATACTTCCTTGTTTTTATAATTACTAAATATTAAAAGAATGAAATTTGATTGGTTTCGGGGAGTCCCTCAAGCACTCCGTTGTCACGCAACAGGTCAACTATCTTCTTTGACAGTTTTGCGCGTTCTGCCAATTCTTCGATAGACAAAGGATTTTCGTCTCTTGCCTTTACTATATTCTGTGCAACGCTTTCTCCAAGTCCCGCAAGACAGGCAAACGGTATTCTAATCTTACCGTCCTCGGGCAAAAACGCTTTAGCATCGGATTTGTAAAGGTTTACCGGCAAAAACTGTATTCCTCTTGCAAAACATTCGTTTACTATCTGCATTGCGGTATACGTATCTTTTTCGGTAGCAGAAGCCTCTCTTCCCTTTTCGTCTATCATAGCCATAAGCTGTTTTACCTTATTTCTGCCGCCCATAACAGTCTCGCCGTCAAAACCGTCGGGGGCCGCAGTAAAATATGCCGCATAAAATGCTATAGGGTGATATACCTTATACCAACCGAGACGGAACGCCGACATAACGTATGCCGCCGCATGTGCCTTCGGGAACATATATTTAATCTTCTTACAAGACTCAATATACCATTCGGGAACGTTATGCTCACGCATTTTCGCTTCCATTTCCGGTGTAAGGTTCTTATTCTTTTTACGTACGTTTTCCATTATGTTAAAGGCATCACTGTTGTCAAGCCCCTTGTGCTGCAAATAAACCATTATACTGTCTCTCGTTCCAACACATTCTGAAATCGTACAAGTGCCTTCTTTAATCAAATCCTTAGCATTCCCCAGCCATACGTCAGTACCGTGAGAAAGTCCCGATATCTGCAAAAGGTCTGAGAAATACTTAGGCTGTGTGTCAACAAGCATCTGTCTCGTAAATGCCGTACCAAATTCGGGAAGACCAAACGTACCGGTGGGACTTCCTATCTCTTCTTCCGTTACCCCTAATGCCTTTGTTGAAGTAAACAGAGACATAACCTTTTGGTCATTCATAGGCACATCAAGTACGCTTATACCCGAATAGTTTTCGAGCATCTTATATTTCGTCGGTACATCGTGTCCGAGAATATCGAGCTTCAATATGGTATCATGCAAGTGGCTGAACTCAAAGTGTGTCGTTACAATATTACTCGTTCTATCGTCTGCAGGATGCTGTACCGGTGAAAAGTCGTATATATCATATTCGTGAGGAATAACAATAACACCGCCGGG
>JAFQOB010000223.1 GCA_017395725.1 Clostridia bacterium | reverse complement strand
TTCCCCTATATTACTCTTGACACCGAGAACTCTCCTACGGCTCTCGCTAAGGGTATGCTTGTTGGTAACGTTCGTTCCAACTATCCTGTAAGATACGTTATACTTGAAGTTTTGAATGAAAACGGCGAAGTTACCAAAGAATATACCGTAAGAGGTCAGATGAACGATTATGCTTACGGTCTCAGAAAGTATTCATACAACTTGTTTGGAAAAGGGCTCGAAAAAGGCAACTATACCTTTGTTATGACTGCAGGTATCGCTGCCGGCGAAGTTGAATTTGAAAGAATTCCTTTTACTGTTGAGTAATATTTTGTATTGCATAAGTAAAAAAAATAAAAAAGAGAGGATAAAAACATGAAAAAAATTTTAGCATTAGTTTTAGTATTATTATGTTTTACCTTTGTGGCTTGTAACGGCGAAGAAAAACCTAACGTTAACGGTGATACTCAGGTTGGCGAAACCAATCCCCCCGAAACAGATACGCCAAAAGCTGAATTGCCAAAAGATGTTAATCCCGACGACTACTTTAAATTTGTACAGTTTGAGCTTCCCGAAGGAAGTCTCAGAGAAGCTGCGGTAAACTATATGCGTGAACAGGCTAACGTTGTGTGGACACCGAGCAAGACCTTTACATACGGAAACACCTATGAAAACTGGGCATATAAGCTTACCTATGAAGCAGGGAAAAAGTATCACGGGCTTCCCTATACACACCTTTCTGCTTCTATTGGTGAATTTACAAAGCTTTTGAACGAAAACGGTGGAAAATATTCATCTGATTCTGAGAGCGGTAATGAAGTAATGGGGGCTCAGTGTAACTCTTCTATTTGTCACTCTTTTCAGCAGTTTACCCCTATTGTTTGTATGACTTCCAGACAGTATATGCCTTCCTTCAAAGATGAGTTTGTAGGTAAGATTTGTGGAAACTACAATGTTCCCGAGGGGGTTCAGCGTACTCTTGACATAATTAAAGCTAATACTCAAGAGGCTATTTATGAAGCCTATGCTATGGCTGATATGGGTGACGTTATTATGTCAAATGACGATACAAAAGGTGTCGTTCACGATAGAATGGTTGCAAAAAAACCTGTTCTTGTAAAAGCTGCAAACGGAAAAATTAATCCTAACAGAAGCTATCTTGTTACAGTAGAACAGACAGATACGTTTGATGCTACACGTAAAGACGGGGTTAATACTACATGGTGGATTGACCATCAGTATACTTTCTCAAAGCTCTATGAAACTAACTATATTCCCGTTACCTTTGAAGTATATGAAACCAACGTGGGAGTTATCCCTTATATTACCCTTGATAAAGAACCCAATGCATCTGCTCTTTCTAAGGGTGTGGTTGACGGAACTGTCGCTTCAAATTATCCTGTAAGATACGTACATGTTAGTATTCTCGATGAAAACGGTAATATTGTAAGCAGAGAAATGCAGCGTAACAACTATGACGTTTTCAAGGTTAATATCAAGAAGTTCTCCGTTAAGCTTTTCGGTGATTTGAAACCTGGAAACTACACTTTGCTTATTGAAGCAGGTATTTGTCGCGGAGATGCTGAGCTTTACAGAAATACATTCACTTATAATGGTTAATGTTTTGTTAAATCCATTGACAAACTAAGGCGTTAGGTATATTATATATAATACGATATATATAGTATCGTTTCTGGAAAACGGTGCATATATTGAGGAGTAAATTATATTATATTTAAGGAGAATCAAATGAAAAAAATCCTACTTTTAGTCTTAGCAATTGTTTTATGTTTTACTTTTGTTGCATGCGGTGATAAGGGAGAATCCCCCAACCCCGATAATGAAACAGTTGGCGGTAATGAAGAACAAACAAATAAGCCTAACGAAACACCTAAGGTAAATGCTTTGCCCGAAGGAATCAAGGCTGAAGATTTTTATAAGTTTGTACAGTTTGAACTTCCCGAAAACTTCAGAGAAGCTGCTGTTGAACAGATGCGTAAGCAGGCTGCTATTCAGTGGACCCCCGAGTATACTTTTACATACGGTAACAAGTTTGACAACTGGGGATATGAAAAAACATACGAGGCAGGAAAGACATATACAGGTCTTCCTTACGGTGCTTTGAACTCTTGTATGAGTGAGTTCCAAAAATATCTTGATGAGCACAGAGGCAGATATGCTACCAATTCCGATAACGGTTATTATGAAGTTATGGGAACACAGTGCAATACAGCTATTAACCTTTCTTTCCAGTTGTTCTATCCTAAAGCTTGTGAAGATTCCGGCGGCTATATGCCCTCATATCCTGATAAGTTTATTGGCGTAAAGCTCGGTGATATGGTTGTACCCGAAGGTGTTAAGAAGGGTCTTGATATTATTGCTGCAAATGATGAGCAGGCAATTTACGAGTCCTATGCTTTAGCTGACAAGGGTGACGTTATTATGGGTAAAGATGACGAAAGAGGCGTTACTCACCTTCGTATGGTTTCTGAAAAAGCAGTTGTTGTAAGAGGTGCTAACGGTCAGGTTAATCCTAACAGAAGTTATCTTGTTACCGTAGAACAGACAGACTCATGGGATAAGACCAGAACCGATATTAATACAACTTGGTGGATGGACCACAAGTATACATTCAATTCGCTTCTTCAGGCTGGTTGGATCGCAGTATCCCTTGATTGCTACAAGGATAATGTAAGCGTTATTCCTTATCTTGCACTTGATGAAGAAATTACAGCAGAAATGCTCTCAAAGGGTAATCTCGTTGGTACAGTATCTTCAGATTATCCCGTTAACTACGTTCACCTTACTATTTACAATAAAGCCGGTAAAATTGTGAACAGAGTTATTGAAGTGAATGAATACAAAGGCAACAAGGTTAATTTGAGAAAGCAGTCCTTTAACTTGTTTACTGACAAGCTTACTGTAGGTACCGAATATACATTCGTTCTCGATGCAGGTATCGCAAGCGGTAACGTTGAGTTCTGCAGAATTGATTTTACTTACGCAGGTAAATAATAAAAAGACTAATTAAAACAACAATATTACACTACTATCTTAGCTTATAATCGGAAGAGGATTTAATATGAAACAGTATCTTACTTATTTTGTTGACGACACTATTAGGGTTTTTGAAAACCTTACAAAAAACAGACCTGCAAGTATTTTTGATGACCCTTATCTCAAGGCTCACAAGGAATTGCACGAAAAATATAATTTGAAGGTTCAGTTTAACCTTTTCTATCAGACTCTTGACAAAAAATGGGATCTCTCTATGATGACCGATGCTTACAAGGAAGAATTCCTTGCAAACAAGGATTGGATGAGATTCGGTTTCCACGCAAGACATGAGCTTCCCGACTGGCCCTATCTTAATGCTACGTACGATGAGGTTATGAAAGACTATACGGATATCGAAAAAGAAGTAATTAGATTTGCCGGTAAAGAAATGCTCACAAGAAGTGCTATTGCTCACTGGGTTACAATGACCAAAGAGGGCTTGATGGCGCTTAAGGATAAAGGAATTGAAATGATTTCCTGTACTATGGGCGATAAGGTTGATTTTCCCGAAGCAAGAAGTACATTTTCTACCGAGCATAACTTCAAACTAAATGAAAACAAGAATCTTCCCGTAAGTGAAGCTTTCGTTAGCCAGAGAAAAGGCGGCGGCTTTACATTCGGTAACTTCAATCACCTCGATAACGAAGGTGTTGATAAGTACCTTGGTAAGATTCAGATGTACCAAGAACCCGAGACCGGTATGTATATGAACAGATTTGCTTGTATTCTTTTGAATGCAACCAAACTTTCTGACTTTGACCCCATTCTCAATAATCTCAAAAAGTATGAGCACACTTGTCTTGCTATGCACGAGCAGTATTTCTATGATGATTACTTTGCATACGAGCCTGACTTTGCAGAAAAAGTAGGTTATGCTTGGAAGGCAATGCTTGATGCAGGATTTGAACCTATCTTGATGGACGAGTTGGTTGACCTTCAGAATAAATAATAATTAGTAAAAGGCGCATACGTTTTGTATGTCGCTGAATATTAGAGGATTAAATAAGAAAGGTTAATTTTATTATGAAACAGTATTTTACTTATTTTGTTGACGACAATATCAGATTTCTTGAGAATCTTACAAAAAACAGACCTGCAAGTATTTTTGATGACCCTTATCTTAAGGCTCACAAAGAATTGCATGAAAAATATGGTTTGAAGGTTCAGTTTAACCTTTTTTATGAAACTCTTGATAAGTCTTGGAATCTTGCAAAAATGACTGATGCATACAAAGAAGAATTTCTTGCAAATAAAGATTGGATAAAGTTCGGTTTCCATTCTAAGCATGAGCTTCCCGACTATCCTTACATCAACGCTACATACGACGAGGTTTGGAAGGATTATACTGCTATTGAAAAGGCAATCGAAAGATTCGCCGGCAAGGAAATGATTACAAAGAGTCTTGTTACTCACTGGGTAGTAATGACCAAAGAAGGTGTTCAGGCTCTTATTGACAAGGGTGCAAAGATGATGACTTGTACAACAGGTAATCGCCTTGACTATCCTGAAATCAGAAGCGCGTTTTCTACAGAACATAATTTTAATCTTGCTAAGAATAAAGAGCTTCCCGTTAGTAAAGCAAGTGTTTGTGTAAGAGCTACAAACGGACTTTCCGGTATGCCTTGTCTTTGCAACTACAATCACCTTGAAGATAAGGAAGCTGATGAATATTTCGGAAAGATTAAAATGTATAAGGATCCTGAAACAGGTATGGTCTACAACAGATTTGCAGGTATCACTATGAATGCTGTAAGACTCTGTGATTTCCCCTCAAAATTTGAGGAGCTTGTTAAGCAGGAATACGTTGGTATACTTATGCATGAGCAGTACTTCTATGATGATTATTTTGCATACGAGCCTGACTTTGCTGATAAGGTTGCGTTCGCTTGCAAGACTCTTCTTGATGCAGGTTTTGAGCACCTTTCTATGGAAGAACTCATTGACTTCCAGGACTGATTTTAGAATTTGTATAAAGAAAAGAGAGACACCCCATAAATTTTTGGGTTGTCTCTCTTAAGTTTTTTGTTGCATATTACTATTGATATATTTTTTGATTTGGTATATAATTACCGACAGTAGTTTTTTAGTTTTATTTTTTAGGTGTTTAAATTATGGAAGTTTTTAAATTAACTGTCAGTCAGATGCTTGTTATATTCTTATTTATGCTGGTAGGGTATTTGCTCCGAAGATATAACGTCGTTGAAGCTAATGCCTATGCAAATCTCTCCAAAATGGAAATGTTTATTTTTATGCCGGCATTGAATCTCTACAACCAAATGACTAAGTGTACGGTTTCAAACTTGAAAGAGAATGCCCCTTTGATTGTTTACGGCGGTATAACGATTATTATTGCTATCTTAATAGCGGGTTTTCTTTCAAAGCTTTTTGTCAGAAATTACAAAGAAAACAGAGATGCGGCATACCAAAGAAACATATACAGATATGCTATTGCTTTTGCAAATTACGGTTTCCTCGGTAACTTTTTGATTCTTTCTGTGTTTGGCGACGATATGCTGTTTAAGTATTCGATGTTCTGCCAAGTTTTGAACATATTTACATACGCTTGGGGAATGTATATTCTTATTCCTAAAGACAGAAATACAGGCGTTGTAAAGAATATGATCAGAGGTATTACCTCTCCTCCTATGTTGGCAATTTATTTAGGTATGGTACTTGGCTTAACAGGGGCAAGCGGTAAGATTCTTGAGGTGCCTTTTATTAACACGGTTTTGAACAATGCAGTTGACTGCATGGGGCCTATCGCAATGTTGCTTGCGGGTATGGTTCTCGGTAATTATCCTTTGGGCGACCTCTTTAAAGAAAAAAGAGTGTACATTGTTTCTTTATTCAGACTCATAATTATTCCCGCATTTTTTGTGATCATTCATAAGATTATTGGTTCAAGTGACACTATTATAATTCTTACCTTGATTGCATTTGCTGCACCTTTGGGACTTAATACTATCGTTTATCCCGCAGCCTACGGCGGAGACCCTAAAACAGGCGCCTCTATGGCATTGATTTCAAGCATTTTCGGTGTTGCTACTTTGCCGTTGATGTATTATCTGTTTGTTCAGGTTTGGTAATTTATTTAATTTATAAAAAAAACATCTGTAAACATATTTTTACAGATGTTTTTTTATTGCTTGTTTTTATACGTAACATATTCAATGTTTTTTTGCCTTTTCTTTTCGATAAATATGTTTCTGTTATCGCTTTTGTTTTTCTTTTTGTAGTTGTCGGGCGATACTCCGGTAAATTCTTTGAAGCGTCGTGAAAAGTATATTGGATCGTCAAAGCCGCAGGTGTTGGCTGCCTCTGAAACGGTTATTATTTCTCCGTAAATATCAAAGAGCTTTTTCGCGTGGTCTATTCTTATTTTTGTTAAATAACGCACCGGTGTGTCTCCGGTTATGCTTTTAAATTGTGCTCTTATGTAATCTTCTGCATAGCCGCTTTCGTTCAATATATTGTTTAGGTCAAAGGTTGAATCGTAAAATTTTTCGGTTATTATTCGAATAATTTCGTTTACCGAGCGTTGAATATGGGACTGCGGTTGTGCGTTTTGAAGTATAAATTGTACGTATGCATTGCATAACGTTGACAAATAGTCGGGGGCTGAATATCTGTTGTTGAATATTAGCTTTACTAACGATTCTCCGTCTTTTGAGGGCGTGTCTGTTAATATAATGGGGGAATCAAACATAAAAAGATGGTTGAAATCGCCGCCTACGGAAATATTTACTGACCCGTTTTTCGAAAAAGTGCCGTGTATGAAGTTCGGGGGAACAAGTATTATTGTCCCTTTTCCAAAAGGTATGTTTTCTGTTTCCGTTTCAAGATAGCCTTTGCCCTCGGTATAATACAATATTTCCCATACAGGATGTTTGTGTAATGCGTAATTTACTTTGTTTATATTAACATATTTAACAATCATTATATCACCCGGTTTTATTATAGCATAAATCTATCTTTTGTGCAAGTGTATTTTGTTTTTGTTATTTGTGATTTTGTGAAGCTATGGTATACTGTTTTTAGATAAAATCTTTTTATGAGGTGAACCGTATGAAAAAAATATTGATTATGCTGTTTGTTTTGATGTTGTCTTTGGCTCTTGTTGCTTGCGGAAACGCTGATAAGAACAATGGCGAAGAAACAAAAATCCAGCAGACAGACAGTGAGCAGACAGGTAGTGAGGCTCCCGACAATGAGCCTGAAAAAAAGGTGAGTGCTCTTCCCGAGGGAATCAAGCCTGAAGATTATGCAAAATTCGTGCAGTTTGAACTTCCTGAAAACTTTAGACAGGCCGCTGTTGACTATATGAAAAAAATGGCTTCTTTAGAGTGGACTCCCGCTGTCGATTATTCATTTGGTCTAAACAGAGAAAATTGGAAATATACTTTTGAGCTTAAAGCGGGTACTACCTATACCGGTCTTCCTTATTCAAGCGGAAACAGAGCCTATGATGAGTTTATAAAGAACATAGAAGAAAACGGTGGGAAGTTCCGCGATACTACTCCTTTAGATGAGATGCAAGAAACAGGCAATAATATGAAAACATGGGGCGTTGAATGTAACTCGTCTACCAATGCAGCTATACAGCAGTTTTCTCCTATTGCCAGAAACGTTGCTCGTCAATATATGCCCAGTTTTACTGATGAATTTATTGGTGTTGTATTGGGGGACATAAAGGTTACTCCGGGACTTCGTAAGACTGAGTTGATCGTAAAGGAGAACAGTGCTGAAACATTGTATGAGGCTTACTCACAGCTAAAGCTTGGTGATATCATTATGCAAAAGAATGAAGATTCAGGACTTTGCCATGTTCGTATGATTTCTGTTGAACCGGAAGTTATAAGAAACGGTACAGGTAAAATTAATCCCAGCAGAAGCTACGTTAAATGTGTTGAACAGACAGACGCTTTTGATGATTCAAGAAAAAAAGACGGGATATTGAGTACTTGGCGTGTTGATAAGCAGTATTCTTTCACCGACCTTTATACAAAGAATTATTTGCCTATAACCCTTGAAGTCTATGAGACTAACATCTCTGTAATCCCTTACCTTGCTCTTGATGACGTGCCTTCAGCATCTGCTTTGGCAAAGGGAATGCTTAGCGGAAATATTACTTCCGATTATCCGATTCAATATTGTTACATTGAGCTTTATAATAAAGCGGGGGAAATGGTAAGCAGAGTGGCGCAACACGAGCGTAACGGTGTAATGAAATTAGCTTTAAGAAATCATTCGTTTGCTTTGTTTAAGGATGACGTTAAGGCAGGGGAATACACCCTCGTTATCGAAGCTGGGCTTAACTGCGGCAGTGCTGAATTGTGCAGAGTAGATTTCACATACAACGGTTAATTTTGCATTTGATAATTAAGGAGAAGAGTTATATGGATTTCAGAGAGTGTGAAAACGGCAGACTGCCTTACGGTGTTTTGCCTCATAAGTATTATAAGTTTGTGTCCTTTTCATTGCCCGAAGGCAGCTTCAGAAAAGCGGCTGTAGACCATATGCGTAAAATGGCTATGTTTGAATGGACGCCCGCTGATACCTGCGGTACGGCTCTTAATAAGCCGAACTGGAAGTATAGTCATCTTTTTGAAAAGGGAGTGACCTACAGAGGTCTGCCATACGCAAGCTCCAACAGAAGTTTTGGCGACTTCATGAAAAACATTGAAGAAAACGGCGGAAAGTTCCGCGATCTTACGAGTGATGATAATAGGGCTAAAACATATCAAAACTGGTGGTTTTGGGGAGTAGAATGTAACTCCTCTACAGACTGTGCAATACAGCAATTTTCTCCCATTGCAAACCACGTTGCAAGACAGTATATGCCCAGTTTTAAAAATGAATTTATTGGTATTCTTCACGGTGATATTACAGTTCCCGAGAATGCACAAAATACTAAATTTATGCTTGAAGCGGCAGGTGAAGAAAAGGTTTTTGAAGCTTACACAATGGCAGATGTGGGCGATATTATCATGCATAAAAACGAGACAAGCGGAATGTGCCACGTTCGTATGCTTACAGAGAAGCCTCACGTTGAATACATTGACGGCAAGATAGACCCCGAAAATAGTTATTTAACCTGTATCGAGCAGACAGATTCTTTTGACAAAACGAGAACGGACGGTGTTAAAACTACCTGGAGAGTTGATAAGAAATATCCTTTCAGAGTGCTGTTTGACAAGAATTACTTAGCTATGACTCTCGAAGTTTATAAGACAAATAAAAGCATAGTTCCATATCTTGCGCTTGACAGAGAACCCGATGCTGAAGTACTTTCAAAGGGCAAGCTTATAGGAGTTGTTTCTTCGGATTATCCTATAACTTATGTGTATATGAAGCTTTATGATAAGTCGGGTAAGCTTGTAAGCAAGACGGAATACCATGAAAGATACGGTGCCTTTGCGGTTGCCTTGGCTGAATATTCGGAAGAGTTGTTTAATGATGTAAAAGCAGGGGATTATACACTTGTTATTGAGGCGGGACTGCATCGCGGTGATGCTGAGCTTTATAGAGGCGATTTTACTCATAATGGATAAAAGCAGAGCATACCACATTTAAATTAATGG
>JAFQOB010000222.1 GCA_017395725.1 Clostridia bacterium | reverse complement strand
GCTATGCCCGAAAATGAAATCCCCCCCGCAGAAGCGGGGGGATATTTATTCACTTATATTAATTCATCGATATATTCAACAAGCTCTGCATATCCGCCCGATTTGTAACAAGAAATATCTTTATTTTCACTGTTTATCAGGCAATCGGTAAGTAGAAATACCTTCATACCTATCTTTTCTGCCGTCATATCTTCCGAAACGTCATTTCCTACCATAAGACATTCCTCGGGAAGAACGCCTAATTTTTCAGCTATCTCATTGTAATATCTGACGTCGGGTTTGCAAAAATAACACTTGTCATAGGAAGTATAAAACTCAAAATCTTTAGCGTCAAGTCCCGCCCAATTCATACGGATTAGGTTAGCTTCATCGGGAAATATGGGTTTTGTAGCAACGACGGTAAGCAGACCCTTTGCCTTGAGAGCTTTTACCGTTTTATCTGCATCTGGACTATACCCGCAAACAGCTTTTAAGGTTTGAAATTCATTCAAATAAAACTCACGCATAATTTCAATTTGAGCCGTCTCTTTGTCGGGAAAACCTTTGTTAAAGAAATCCCAAAAAACCTCTTCATTCAATTTACTTCCATCGCTTCTCTCAACTGCGTTAACGCCGCCCCAAACAACCTTTACAAGCCTTTTGGGATCATCGTAACCGTACGGATACAGTTTTTTTGCAAGGAGTTTAAAATATTCTCTGAAAAACCTTTCCTAATCCATCGGTAAAAGCGTTCCGTCAAGATCAAACAGTATTGCCTTTATTTTCATTTACATTTTTAGCCTCAATTATTTTTATCGTACTTTTTGCAAATTTTTTCAAGATTATTGCTGATAAGAGCGAGACTTCGATAAAATATCACCCTATCCTCTTCTGTTAAGCCTTGGCCCGCTTCATCAAGAACTGTATCAATTTTACTTGCCAGACTTTCTGCAATTACCCTTCCCTTTTCAGTTAACTGCATATTTGCTCTGTATCTCTTTTTTGAACCGTCGGGATAATCAACGTACCCCTCGTTTTCAAGCTGAACTATAGAACGAGAAATAGCCGCCTTATCTTCATCGCATATTTCGCAAAGCTCGGTAGCCGTCATATTTCCGTATTTATACAAGTAATAAAGACACGAAACGTGAGGGCTTTTCAAGTTATATTCAGACATTTCCTCGGTTTTGATTCTTTGTATGCTTCGCCTTGTTTTAGTCATCAAAACCGTAAACAGTTTAAACCTTTCTTCCATTTTATCCACCGTTTCTTACATTTTATTCTGCAACAAAAATATAAGGATATACTTCCTGACCGCCGTCAACAAAATAAATCTCTACAGACGGATGAACCTCTTTAATGTAAGTTTCAAGAGCCATACACTCGTCAGCATCGGAATCTTTACCTGTAAAAGCGGTAATCATAAACTTACCGTCAGCACTCAAAAGCATTGAAACAAGCAATTTTGCCGCTTCAAGACGGTCGGGTTCGGATACTACAATTTCTTTTTCAATAATACCGATAGTATCACCCTTGTTTATGTGAACACCGTTCATATCTGCATCACGAATGGAGGGAGAAACGTAACCTGCAGTAACCCTCTTCATAGCTTTCATCATATCTTCAATAATAGCGTCAACGTTATCATTGCTAAGCTCGGCTGATGATACCGCAACGTATCCCGTACCGATATTCTTACTTGGAATAACGTGAACCTGTGCTTTATCGTATATTTCAGCCGCCTGTGTTGCCGCCATTATAATATTACCGTTGTTGGGGAACACAAAAATATGCTCAGCCGATACTTTTTCAAATGCATCAAGAAAATCATTTGTAGAGGGATTTTGTGTTTGACCGCCCTGAACTATCTCATCTGTGCCAAGTTCTTTGAAAAGTGCCTCAACACCGGGGCCGTTAGTTACGGCAACAATACCGTATTTCTTTTCGGGAGCCTTGTTAACACTTTCATTTTTAACTGTAGTCTCAGCTTCGGGTGAATCTTGAGTTTCAGTGTGCTGCAAGGACATATTTTCAATCTTTATTGTAATAAACTCGCCAAATCCACGACAATATTCAAGAACCTGTTCGGGTGTCATTGTGTGAACGTGTAGTTTTACGATACTTTCGGTTTTAAAGCATACTACAGAATTTCCTATTTCACCCAAGAACGTCTTAAGAGGCTCAATATCAAAGTTTTCAACGTCAGTTTTGGCGTTCATAAGCTGAATAAGAAGCTCTGTGCAATAGCCGTATTCCATAACGCTGTCGGGACCGAAGTCAGAATTAATGGGAGGAGCAACGGTTTCAGCGGTTATTTTAGCAAATTCCATCGTTGACTCTGAATTAACCTGTTCGCCGTTAAGCACTCTGTTAAATCCGTCCATTATGTAGAAAAGCCCCGCGCCGCCGCTGTCAACAACACCGGCTTCTTTAAGAACTGCCAATGCTTCGGGAGTTCTTTCAAGGGAAGCATACATTTCTTTTACAAGGTCACCAAAAAGAGACCTTATTGTACTTTGGGGAGTAATTCTGTTTACCGCATATTCAACGGATTCACGTGCAACGGTAAGAATAGTTCCCTCTGACGGATTCATAACAGAAGCATAAGCTTGTTCAACACCTTTTTTCAGTGCCTCACCCATTGTTACAACGTTAGCTTTTTTTGACTTATCAAGCCCCTTTGAAAGCCCCGAGAAGAACTGAGAAAGAATAACACCGGAGTTACCTCTCGCGCCGAGAAGCATACCGTGAGATATAGCTTTCATAACTGCGGCAATATCATCGGAATCCATATTTTCGACAGCGGCAATACCGCTTTCGATAGTCATTCTCATATTATCGCCCGTATCTCCGTCTGGAACGGGGAAAACGTTAAGCTTGTTTACCTCGTCAGACTTGGAACGTAGTCTTGCGGCTCCGCCAAGCGCCATCTTTTTGAGAAGTGCTCCACCTATTGATTTAAGCTCTTTAGATACTCCGCCCTTCTTAGAAGTCGGCTTCTTTTTCTTATCTTTTACCATAAAAACTGTCCCTTTTCCTTAATCAAATAACACTTAAACTGAGAAAATTTATCTTTCCCTGCCTACAAAAAAGAAAGCAAGTACGCCGGGGCCGGTATGAGCTCCGATAACAGGACCTACGTCTGTAATTATTTCAACGTCAACACCGTGCTTATTCTTTATGATAGATGCAAGATATTCCGCATCAGCCAAACAGTCGCCGTGAGAAATAAACAAAGTACCCTCTTTTGTATTGAGCGCCAATTCGTCATATTTCTGTGCCAAAGCCTCAACGGAGGTTCTTCTTCCTCTGACCTTTGTTATATTTATAAGATGTCCTTCGTTATCCATGTGAAGAACAGGCTTTATTCCAAGAACGTTACCAACAAAAGCAACGGTAGGACTGATTCTTCCGCCGCGTTTCAAATACATAAGGTCGTCAACGGTAAACCAGTGGCAAAGGTTAAATCTAAGCTCTTCAGCATATTTTGCCGCTTCTTCAATGGTTGCTCCCTCGTTTTTCTTTTTCAAAGTAAGGTAAAGCAAAAGACCGAAGCCGGCAGATGCCGAAAGAGTATCTACTGCAATAATTTTTCTGTCGGGATATTTTTCCTGAAGCTGAAGACCTGCAAGTCTTCCCGAGTTATACGTAGTGCTGAGTCCCGAAGAAAATCCAAGATAAAGTACGTCTTTTCCTTCCTGAAGATACTTTTCAAAGCACTGAGAAAAGGCTTCAACGTTTACTGCGGCTGTTTTAGCAATTCCGCCCTCACGCATTTTTGCATAAAACTCGGTGGCTGTCAAATCAAAGTTTAAATATTCCTTATCTTCCCCCTCAAATCTCAAGGTAAGACTGCACAAAGGAACGCCCCACTTTTCAAGTATTTCCGGCTTAATATCACAAGCCGAATCTGTAATTATAATATATTCGCTCATTTGTTTTGCTCCTATTTTAAAAAATTACAGTTTAACCACTGTAAAAAAATAACAATACATCCTATATTATACCACCCAACTGTTGTTTTGTCAACAATATAATGTATATAGCAATATTTATAGAATATAACTGTAAAAAAGAGGCGGATAAAATAATCCGCCCCCCTATTTGTAATACTCATATATTAGCCCAAAAGTACGTCTGTTACAAGCATCACGCAAAAGCCTACAAGCAGAGCGTAAGTTGCCCCCCGTTCACTTCCATGAGCGTGTGTTTCGGGAATCATTTCATCACTGATAACGTAAAGCATAGTCCCCCCTGCAAATGCAAGAGCAAAGGGCAAAATTGCCGATGCAACAGTTACCGCAAAATAGCCTACTAATGTTCCCGCAACCTCAACAAGACCGGTTATCATAGCACATATAAAAGTCTTTTTCGGCGTTACTCCCGCCGCCAACATAGGCCCAATAATAACCATACCCTCGGGGATATTCTGCAAAGCTATACCGCCCGCAATTATAAGCGCCTGAGACACGTCCCCAGAACCGAAGCCCACGCCTGCGGCAATGCCCTCGGGCAAATTATGTAT
>JAFQOB010000221.1 GCA_017395725.1 Clostridia bacterium | reverse complement strand
TTGATACATTTGCAATACCTTCAAGGTTGAGCTTTGCATAATCTGTAACGCCTTCTGTTGTGATAAGAGACTTTCTTGTTACAACAAAGCCATATTCAGAGGCAAGCTCTCTCTGACCGTCTGTTACATATGCCGCAAATCTGATACCTTCGGGACCACCCTTATCGTTAGCATTGCTCTCTCTGTAGGAAGCCTTCATTGTGTTAACGGGAGCGTATTCATCAAATGTAATCTTGAAGTTAGTAAAGTGGAGACTGTAATGCTCCTTGTCAGCATCTGCTGTACCATCGGGGTATCCCGCAATATCAAAGCCGACTTTCATACCGTATGCATTATGGTAGTCATCAAGTGCATAATTACTTACAAGTCTCATTGTACTGTTATTGCTTGTATAGAAGTACAACTGTCCGTCTGCACCCTTGACTATGTATACAGAACCTGTAATTGTAGTCTTGGGGTTTTCCTTTGTAAGCTGAATTCTGGGTTTCAACGTGTTATATCCGGGATACTGGAATGCGACTTCAACCTTTCCGGGAACTGTACCGCTTACAACTTCAAGTTCGCAGTCTGCGGAGAAGTTATATACGCCGGGAGTGTCAAGTTTGAAATCATAAAGAGCATAAGCGGTCTTACCTGTTATCCTGTTCTTCCAATCAAAGCTTGCATTACTGGGAACTGTAGCAGCACCAAGTCTTGCGTTTTCTGTGACATGTCCTCCTATATAGGTAGGCACTGTAGAACCGTCTGTTCCCTTATAATCTTCAAAGAGAACTACGTTTGTCTTCTTAACTACAAATTTTGCCTCTGTTACTCCGTCAGGAAGTGCATACGTCATACCGGGATAGTATGTCTTACCGTCAGCACCCTCAAATTCTACAAGATAGTCGATGCCCATCATATCCGCGGAGGGAAGCTTATAACCGCCAAAACCGGAATAACTGTGTACATAGTCAAAGCTTTCGTCGTTTTCATCAACGAAGGTTGCTGTAATTTCTTCAGCCTGTTCGCATATGATGTAAACGTCATCATGGTAAACTCTTACATTCTCTGCTCCTGCATTTGAGCAAGCAAGGTGGCACTTGATGTAAAAATTCTGACCGACAAGTTCATGTGTTTCCGCTCCATATTTCACATACTTTGTTCCGTTTTCTTCGTAAACCTCAAATGTAAAGGAATGCTCGTTCCAGGCTTTTCTGTTTTCAGCCTTATTGAAAGGAATACTTGGAGTAGCTCCTACAAATCCGTCGTCATCGCCTGACGCCTTTGCGTACCATATACGGCACCATTCACTTACAGTATTAAAGTATGAACCGTCAGCATTTTTGGTATCATTGTCAATCCAGAAGCGGTTGACAACTGTATATCTGCCTACGGGAGGATCGTCGGGAAGGTCTATCTGAACACCGTTTCCGTATGTATCCGAAGATACAACATACATAGCAACGTCAGAGCTGTCATCGGGTGTATATGCGTATTTTGCAGTCTTGGTGCCGTCATATGCGTTCCAGATTCTGGAGCCGTCAAACTCTTCTGTTGTATATGATATAGCTGTTTCAGAAACATTCGCACCAATAGTTCTGTTTTCGAAATCTTCATAGATTACAGTGTTTGCGGGAAGATGAGAGGGCATACCTCTTTTAACAGTCACTGTCACTTCTGAACCGAGTGCAGTAAGATCAAGTGTGTTTCCGACAACCCGTTCGCCGTTTACAAAATAAGCAGGGAAGAATGAGACAGCAAGCTCTGCTTTTGATGCAAGTTCATATGCATTGCTTGTTGCAGCATAGTCCGTATATATAGTATCGCCATCTTCGTCAACATATTTTACAACTGTATACGATGCATCATATGTAAGCTTGATGTCATCAAGATACAAATGACCGTAAGCAGTCTTTTCGGGTGCAAAACGAAAATAGTTTCTGACTCTTGCTACACCAACACCTGCATTGGTTGTAATTCCTGCGGGAGTATTTTTGGGATCTGCTGTACTTGTAACGCTTGTTGTAATAGTGCCGTTGCCGTTATCTACTACTCTATATGTAATAACAACGGGGAACCATGTGCCAAGTCTTTCCTTGGCGATATCTCCGGAAAGAATGGGGTGCTCTAATGACGCCCAATTGTTATCAGTAAGTCTTGTCTGACTCCATGTTTCACCAACGCCTGTTGCTTTTGCCGTTGCAAGAACATTGCCGTTTGAGCCAAGGATGTCCTTTGATCCAAGTTCCTGCTTTAATTCAAAGTAGAACTTGTAGATACCGGGAGATGAGAAGTTAACGCTGTTAAGGTCAAAGCCCATATCGTTGTTATTGGCGTTGAACTGGCTGATTTTAAGAACAGTACCGTGCTCGGCGTCCGTGACAAATTCCCACTCGTGATTGCCCTTATATTCAGCGCCTGTGCCGGAATCGGTATATGCAATGCCAGCTGTGTTGTTGAGCTTTGCAGAAATTCCGGACTTTCTGTAAGCCGGTGCTACTTCTACCCATTCGCCGGGAGTTGTATTGACATCTCCCAATGCGCGACTGTCAAAATCATCATAAAAAAGTACATTGGAGGGATATTCGCCCGCCATAGTTTCAGCTTCCTGAACTTCTTTTTTCTGTACCTGTTCAGTAACTTCTTCTGCACTTTCCACGCCAACCATGCCGATAGCCATTACAGGCTGAACAAGCATGAGCATGGCAAGTACAATTGCAAATAGTTTTGTCTTCATGTCGGTGTCCTCTTTTCTTTTTGATTTATATTACATCGGTCTTCACCGTTTGTAACACAAGTTATTATGTGCTACATTAATTATATTGACCGGAATTCAGAAAGTCAATAATATCTGAAAAACGCAAAATATTATGCAATAAAAATAACAAATTTTCCATCAAAACTTGCATTTATTTCGGGGCCAAACCCGTTTGATGTTGTGTTGCAATACACGTGTAAAACTACTTATACAAACATCCGGACAAACAAATGCTGCCTCAATAATTCCCCGACCGTTTCGGGAATCAACGCGATTTTGCTTCCATATTAAAAAATCGGAGCTACAGTCAACTCGATTGTAATAATCATGTTACCATAGCTCCTGCTGTTATTCTATTGTATTAAGAATTTTCGTCGTAGATGACAATGTAGTCAATTGCAGCTTCCAGAAGGACATTGTACGGGTCAAATCGAAGCAATGTAATTGTGTCCTTCCAGTCGGAATTCTTTGTCAGATCCCATACAAGCTCAATGATTTCTCCGTCTTTGTAAGCATAGTCTTCGTATTTTTCTCTGTAAGACTTCTGCTCATTCATGGTCTGGGATTTATCTGTCAAAAAGAACATCTGAAAGTATGGAGAGGTTGTCATTGCGTTTTTGTTTGCCTTGATGCCTATACGTATTTCCTTGCATTTGCTTGCATCAAGATTAAGTCCTTTTATGGTTGCCTTAATATCTCTGTCTGTCGGATTTGTAAGTGACAGAAATCCGTTGTCAGCAACAAGAGTTGATACTTCGGAATAGAAGCCTTCAACATCGCCTTTTTTGTCGAAGTCCCAGCGTATAACAACGTTTCCTTTTGCAGGACCTGCAACTTTATTGGGAGCAGGTTCCGGCTCGGGCTTTGGAAGAGTTGACGCTTCAATTCTGATATCACCTGCGGCTTCTTCATCGCCTTTTCTGACCAAACGGATGTAGTCAATTGAAAAGTCTTCAAGTCCGTTGAACGGGTCAAAACGCAAGGAGTCCAATGTACCCTGCCATAAGGGTGCAGATGACATATTGAAAGCTATTTCATACAAATCGCCGTCTTTATAATCCGAAACATCGTAATAGTGTTTGAAGCTGTTTTGCCAATTGAAGTTTGGACCTGTTGATGATGTCGCATAGAACACCTGACAGAATTTTCCTTCAAACGCTGCTTTACTTGCACGTACACCAACTCTGAGCTGCGAATAATCCTTTGTTAAAAGATCCATATTTGAAAGGCTTACTGTGGGGTCGGAACCGTTTGCGGAACTTGCCTGTATGTGACCGTTTGCAATAAGAACCGAGGTTCTGTTGGTTACTTTCCAGCCGAGAGTTGATGACGGGGCATCAAATTCCCATGAAATACCGTAACTGTAGATTTCCTGCACGTTGTCTGTGCTCCTGATGCTGAACTTGTAATCATCCTGCGCTTTAAACTCATATTCCATAAAGTCACTCAGCTGCTTCAGTCTTATGACCGGAAGTCCGTCGTACAGTGAGAATGTATATCCGAGAGCCTTTTCCTTGCCGTCAACAATAGCCTTGTCTGAACCGACGGTATATACAACTGTATGATTCTTTTTGCCTTCGAGAGTAAGAATTCCTGTATAGCGGTTCCATGTGTAAGTCATGTTAAGCATGGAGAAGAAGCCGTTTGAAGGATTTGCGGTTACTTCTACATCATTACCGATTGCTTTTGGTGTAAAGTCAAATGACATAGGTCTGTTGTTAGCAAGTATTTCAATGCTTTTAGCTTTTTTGCTTTCTTCCGAAAGACCTAAAATTTCAATTAATTCAATTTCAATTTCACCGGCCTTGAACATCGGGTCAATTCGGATTTCCGTAACAGTTCCGGTCCAGTCGGGGTTGCCGGATAAATCAATATAATAATCCTCGAACGTATCTGACTTTGGCACCTGTACGGTTCCCGTTTTGTATGTACCCTCAAGGACGGGGCTTGCTTCTGTCAGGAAGAACAACTGTATTTTATCAGCCTGAGCAGATCTTGATCTTATGTGAAGTATGGGCGAATCGGTAACATCAACATTTGTTTTAACATGCATGTTGGGGTCATCGACTTCGCTTATTACCTTCAATCCGTTTTCGGTTGGAGTCTGGGTTGTCTTTAAATGTGTCCATGCAGATCTGTCAACAGGGTCTTTGAAATCCCATTTTATAACAGACAATGTATCAGATACATCTGTGGCATTTTCTGCAAATTCGGGAAGCATAAGTCTTCTTATGCGCTGATACTTG
>JAFQOB010000220.1 GCA_017395725.1 Clostridia bacterium | reverse complement strand
AAACAAACTTGTGTGAGCCAAGGATGAGGGATGGGTTCGGGAAGGGAGAAAACTTCGGCGATTGAGATGGTTTTTCCCTTCCCGAGAAAGCAAAAAAGTACATTGATCAATAAGGGGCTGTCGAAAATGATCAGTCCCTTATAGCCTTTTAATTTACAAGAATTACAACAAGGAGTGAATTATTCTTTATGGCAAAAATGTGGGCAGGAAGAACAGGCGGTATAACAGAAAAGTTAGCTGACGACTTCAACTCATCAATAAGATTTGACTGCAAGATGTACCGCGAGGATATTACAGGCAGTATAGCACACGCAAAGATGCTTGCAAAGTGTGGAATAATAGAAGATAGCGACAAGGATGCACTTGTTGCAGGTCTTGAAGGTATTTTATCCGACATAGACAACGGTAATCTTGACTTTGATCCCGACTGTGAAGATATACATATGTTTGTTGAGCAGGTACTCACCGAAAGAATAGGTGACGTAGGCAAGAAGCTTCACACAGCAAGAAGCCGTAACGACCAGGTTGCCCTTGATATCCGTATGTATCTCAGAGCAAGAACAGATGAAATAATCGAAAAGACGAACAATCTTATTGAGGCATTTGCGAACAAGGCAGAAGAATATAAGGGCGCTATAATGCCGGGATATACACATCTCCAGAGAGCACAGCCCATTACGTTTGGCCATCATCTTATGGCTTATGCTATGATGCTGCTTCGAGACGTGGACAGACTTCACGACTGCCGCAGAAGAATGAATGTTTCTCCAATAGGTTGTTGTGCACTTGCGGGTACGACCTACAATACAGACAGAAGATATGAAGCGGAATTGCTTGGCTTTGACGGAATTACGTTAAACAGCCTTGACGGTGTATCCGACAGAGACTTTAGCGTTGAGCTTATGAGCGATATTGCATTGATGATGATGCACTTATCACGTTTTTCCGAAGAGCTTATCCTCTGGTCAAGC
Source organism: Clostridia bacterium (assembly GCA_017395725.1). Next base: position 5,026 of record JAFQOB010000220.1, on the reverse strand, counting down.
TGGGAATTCAAATTTGTTGAATTGTCCGATGCATACACCACAGGCTCGTCTATAATGCCACAGAAGAAGAATCCCGATATGGCAGAGCTTGTAAGAGGTAAGACAGGCAGAGTATACGGAGACCTTACCACACTTTTGACATCCCTAAAAGGACTTCCCCTTGCATATAACAAGGATATGCAGGAAGACAAAGAGTGCGTATTTGATTCCGTAGAGACGGTTATTATGTGCCTTGATATAACCAAGGGTATGATAGAGACAATGAAAGCATTACCCGACAATATGTTAAAGGCAGCACAAAAAGGATTTATAAATGCAACCGACCTTGCAGACTATCTTGTTAAAAAGGGTATGCCCTTCAGACAGGCGTACAAGATTTCAGGAAGCATTGTAGCCGATTGTATAAAGAAAGAGCTTGTGCTTGAAACTTATCCAATTGAAGAATATAAGAAGCACAGCGATATATTTGAAAACGACCTCTATGCAGAGATTGACCTTAAGACCTGCGTAGAAAAGAGAATAAGCGAGGGCGGAACTTCCGTTAGTTCAGTTGAATCGCAGATAAAATACGTAAAGGAAGTGCTAAAGAAATGACTAAGGTATTTATAGACGGAAGCGCAGGAACAACAGGACTCCGTATTTACGACAGACTTTCCGACAGAAAAGATATAGAGCTTATTATTCTTGATGACGACAAGAGAAAAGATAATAAGTATAGAAAAGAAGCGTTAAACAGCTGCGATATTGCATTTCTCTGCCTTCCCGACGACGCGGCAAGAGAAGCAATAACGCTTATTGACAACCCCAACACAGCAATAATCGATACCTCAACGGCACACAGAACAAACAGTGGTTGGGCATACGGTTTCCCCGAAATAGGCGACTTCAGAAAGAGAATTGAAAAATCAAAAAGAGTTGCGAACCCCGGCTGTCATGCAAGCGGCTTCGTTGCATTGGTTCAGCCCCTTGTTAATGCAGGTATAATCAATAGCGATGCAAAGCTTACCGCATTTTCACTTACCGGTTACTCAGGCGGCGGCAAGAAGATGATTGCCGATTATGAATCAGCAGAACGCTCACCTCTTCTCAAGGGTCCACGTCAGTATGCATTGACACAACAGCATAAGCACCTTAAGGAAATCGTTGCTATATGCGGACTTGATGATGCCCCGGCATTTTGCCCCATTGTAGGTGATTTTTACAGCGGTATGGAAGTTACGGTTCCCCTCTTCACATCAGACCTTAACGGCAATATTAACGATATAAAGAACTTGTATAAGAGCTTGTATAACACTTCCATTATCCACTATGACGACGAAGAAGAAAACGGCTTTATGTCTGCAAGCTACCTTGAGGGTTGCGACGATATGCAGATAAGCGTTAAGGGCAATGATGACAGAATACTTCTTATAGCAAGATTTGATAACTTGGGAAAGGGTGCATCAGGCTCAGCTATTCAGAATATGAATATCCTTATGGGTATTGACGAAACGACAGGACTTAAACTTTCAAAGGAGATTAAATAAATTATGAAGACGATTACAGGCGGCGTATGTGCTGCAAAAGGATTTAAGGCAAGCGGTGTTCATTGCGGTATCCGTAAGAACCGTACAAAAAAAGATTTGGCACTTATATACAGCGAAACTGTTGCGACTGCGGCGGCAACTTATACAACTAACCTTGTAAAAGGCGCTCCCTTAACAGTTACAAAGAACCACATAGCAGACGGCAAGGCACAGGCGGTTATCTGCAACAGCGGTAACGCAAATACTTGTAATGCAAACGGTATTGAGGTTGCAGAAAAGATGTGTGAGCTTCTCGCTAAGGAGCTTGACGTTAAGGCAAATGACGTTGTAGTTGCATCTACAGGCGTTATCGGTCAGCCCCTCCCTCTTGAGCCAATCGAATCAGGTATAAAACCTCTCGTTGCGGCACTTTCCGAAAACGGAGGCGACGATGCGGCTGAGGGTATTATGACAACCGACCTTGTAAAGAAAGAGATTGCTGTTGAATTTGAAATAGGCGGCAAGGTTTGCCGTATGGGCGGTATCGCTAAGGGTAGCGGTATGATTCATCCCAATATGGCGACAATGCTCGTATTTATTACGACAGATGCGGCTATTTCAGCAGAGATGCTTCAAAAGGCTCTTTCTACAGACATAAAGAATACCTTTAATATGGTAAGCGTTGACGGCGATACTTCAACAAACGATATGGTAACAGTACTTGCAAACGGTATGGCAGGAAACAAAGAGATAACAGCCGAAGGCGAAGACTTTGAAACATTTATGAAGGCTCTCAATACAGTAAACGTATACCTCAGCCGTATGATTGCAGGTGACGGCGAGGGAGCAACAAAGCTTCTCGAATGTTCAGTAAGCGGTGCAAAGGACGAAAAGAACGCGAAGATTATTGCAAAGAGCGTTATTTGTTCAAGCCTTTTCAAAGCGGCAATGTTCGGCGCTGATGCGAACTGGGGACGTGTTCTCTGTGCTATAGGCTATAGTGGCGCTGACGTTGATATAAACAAGATCGACGTTTCATTCCGTTCAAACAAGGGCACTCTTGACGTATGCAAGAACGGTGCAGGTGTTGAATTCTCAGAAGAAAAGGCAAAGGAAATTCTTCTCGAAAAGGAAATCGAGATACTTGTTACTGCAGGTGACGGAGACGCCAAGGCAACAGCTTGGGGTTGCGACCTGACTTATGATTACGTAAAAATAAACGGCGACTATCGTACTTAAAATAAAACAAAAGGCGGTAAGGAAATGGAAAACAAGATTACAAACTTAGACAGAGCAGAAATATTAACACAGGCTCTTCCCTACATAAAGCGTTATAACGGAAAGATCGTTGTAATCAAATACGGCGGCAACGCTATGATAAATGATGATTTGAAGAAGCAGGTTATGGAAGATATTGCTCTTCTCTCCGCTATCGGCATAAAGATAGTTCTTGTTCACGGCGGCGGTCCCGAGATTAGCGAAATGATGAATAAGGTTGGCAAGAAGGCAGAGTTCGTAAACGGTCTCAGAGTTACAGACAAAGAGACGATGGATATTGCACAGATGGTACTTGCAGGTAAGGTTAACAAGAACCTCGTAAACCTTCTCGGAACTTTGGGTGCAAAGGCTATCGGTATTTCGGGTATGGACGGCAGACTCATCGAAGCTAAGATAAAGAACGAAGCACTCGGTTACGTTGGTGAAATCACAAAGGTAAACGTAGAGCCCATTATGGACCTTTTGAACCTTGGATATATCCCCGTTGTTTCCACAATAGGCTGTGACAGCGAGGGCAATAGCTACAATATTAACGGTGATACTGCTGCTGCATATATTGCAGGTGCACTACAGGCAGAAAATCTTATAATGACAACCGATATTCTCGGTCTCTTGCGTGACGTAAACGACCCTTCTACCCTTATAACAAAGGTAACCGTAAACGAAGCTAAAAAGCTTTATGAGGAAGGCGTTATTTCGGGCGGTATGATACCTAAGGTTGACTGCTGTATTGAAGCTATTATTGAAGGTGTTAAAAAAGTTGTAATATTAGACGGACGTGTTCCCCACTCTATTTTGGTTGAGATTTTGACCGACGAAGGTATCGGAACAATGGTAGTAGGTGATTAAGATGAGTAATACAAAGATTATTGATAAAGAATTCGTTGCAGGTACGTATAACCGTTTCCCCGTTGAAATAGTATCGGGAAAAGGCTCTTACGTATATGACGAGAACGGAAAAGAATATATTGATATGGGTTCAGGGATAGGTGTTACAAGCTTCGGTATTGCCGACGACGTATGGAAAAAGGCTGTAACAGAACAGCTCGATAAGGTTCAGCATATGTCTAACCTTTATTATACACAGCCTTGCGCACAGCTTGCAAAGATGCTCTGTGAAAAGACAGGCATGAAGAAGGTATTTTTCAGCAACTCGGGCGCAGAATCCAACGAGTGCTCGATTAAGGTTGCAAGAAAATATGCCGCAGAGAAAAAGGGTGCTGAATATTCAACTATTGTAACTCTTGTGAATAGCTTTCACGGCAGAACGTTGACAACCCTTTCGGCAACAGGTCAGGAACATTACCACGAGCTTTTCCAACCCCTTACCCCCGGATTTGTACATACTCCCGCAAACGACCTTGATGCGCTTATTAAGACTGTTGAAGCAAATAAGGTTGCAGGTATTATGATGGAGATTATTCAGGGCGAAGGCGGTGTTCTTCCCCTCGACGGCGAGTTTGTAAAGGGCGTTGCAAAATACGCAAAGGAGAACGATATTGTTCTTATGATAGACGAGGTTCAGACCGGTAACGGCAGAACAGGTGAGCTTTATGCTTATATGAACTACGGAATTGAACCCGACGTTGTTTCTACAGCAAAGGGTATAGGCGGCGGACTCCCCCTCGGTGCTACTATGCTCGGCGAAAAGGTGCAGAACGTGCTCGGCTTCGGTGATCACGGCTCAACCTTTGGCGGTAACCCCATTAGCTGTGCAGGTGCTATCAGCATTATCGAAAGAATCGACGAAAAACTCCTCGCTGACGTTAAGAAGAAGAGCGAATACGTATTTAATGCATTTAAGGGTATGAAAGAGGTTGAGTCCGTAAGCGGCCTCGGTCTTATGATTGGTATTAAGCCAAGCAATAAGACAGCCGCAGACGTTCTTAAGATTTGTATGGAAAACGGCGTTCTCTGCCTTACAGCGAAAGATAAGATTAGACTGCTCCCCGCACTTAATATTCCTATGGAAGCACTGGAAAAAGCAGTTACAATCATCAAAAACGCCCTACTTTCTTGACCTACTTTCTTTAAGGAAGAAAGTAGGCAAAGAACCTTGCATCTCGGGTTTGTACGAACCCAAAGGCTCCCACTCTGGGGGAGCTGTCAGCGAAGCTGACTGAGAGGGCTTCTTTTAAGTAAAAAAACTATGCAAAGAACTTTACCTCTCGGGTTTGTGCATCACAATAAAGTTGTATAAAACCCATTATTCAAAGTTTTTGAGGATCCTAAGGAACTTTTTT
>JAFQOB010000219.1 GCA_017395725.1 Clostridia bacterium | reverse complement strand
CCTCAGTCTCGCATACGCTCGACAGCTCCCCTTACACAGTGGAGCCTGCGTTAGTTTCTACTATTTTATTGTCTTTGCGTCTCGGGACCCCATACCGCATTTAACATTATTCGAACAAACCAAGAGAGACAAGTTCTTTGCCAAGCTTTCTGCGAAAGAAAGCGGGGGCAAGTTCTTTGACAAGCTTTCTACGAAAGAAAGCGGGGATATTTCTTTATAAAGAATAGCCCTTATTACTATATCTAAAAAACACTGCCTATACTTTAGCTTACAAAAATAAACAATCCCCCCGCCGTAAAATTTTAAAAAAACAAGTTCTTTAAAATACACAACGTCGGGGGAGCTGTTTATCACTTTTATGATTTCGTATCATTTCTATAAAAGGAGATTTACACTTATGAAAAACACTAACAAGGATTTAGTTCCCGTATTTATACCCAAACGCTTTAAGGGCGACGACGTTCGCACCGTTTCCGTTAACGGTAAATTTAAGCATATCCCCACCGGCAAACAGTTCTTTATTGAAAGAGCCTTTGCCGAGGCGGTCTCTAACGCTATGCTTGCCGACGAGCTTGCGGAAAAGTTTAAGGCGTCCGTTTCAAACGACTAATCTATTATTTACAGGGAGGCTTACACTATGACTTTGAAAGAAGCTATCGTTAAATTCGATACCGAAAAAAGCAACACTATCCCTGACGAGCTGAAAATCGGGTGGCTTTCCTCCCTCGATTCCTCGGTCTTCCACGAGCTCGTCCTAACCCACGAAAACACAGACAATATTTCTTTTTCGCCTCTCTCCGTTGACTCCTCGGAGGATACCGTTCTTTTAATCCCCGAGCCTTTCACCGACATATATTTTCACTATCTTGCAATGAAGTCCGACCTTTATTATTCGGACATCAACAAGTATAACGTTGACCTTGCTCTCTACTCCTCACGTTTCCTTGATTTTGAAAGATATTACAACAGAAATTATATGCCAAAAAAACTGACCGATAATTTTAACGTCTGATTAAGGGGGGATTTTTTTGTACTTTCCTACTTTAAAACCACCTAAAACCACAGAAAGCGTTATAAAGGCATTCGGGGGAATCGATACCACTCCAAGCTGTCCGGAAAACTGCTTCAGAGATATGAAAAACACCTCCTCTTGCTCCTTTCCCTTGCTTTCTACAAGACCAAAAAGGCTTCGTCTTTCCGAATTTTCCACACCACCGACGGCTCTGCATACGGTCAACGGCATCACCTGCACCGTCGGCAACTCTCTTTACCACAACGGAGTCTTGCAATATGACGGACTGTCTACAGACACAGAAAAACAGCTCGTGTCTATGGGAAGTGCGGTTATCGTCTTCCCCGACGGATATTACATAAACACGTTACACGTTGACAAAAACGGAATATGCGACGAAAGGGGAAGCATAGTCAGCGATATGAGCTACGGCAACAACACCACCGTTTCAATCTTCCCTTGTGAAAAGGGGTTGCCTATGCCTGTTATGTCGGCTACTCCCCCTGACCCTACTGAAAATACCCTTTGGCTCGACCTTAACGAACAACACCCTCCTTTAAAAAAATATTTTGAAAAATATTCTGTTTGGGAGGTTGTAACCACCGACTGTTGCTGTATCGAAATTGAGGAAATTGACAGTTATTTTACTCTCGGAGACTCAATCGAAATAAGGGGTCTCGATTTCTATATTAACGGAACTACCACTGTTCTTTATACAGAAAAAAACAGACTTATACTTGACTGTCCTTACGATAATCTTTCCACATTTCAAATCTCAGACTCAGCCAATTGCAGAATACGTGCGTTACTGCCCATTATGGACTATGTATGCGAACATCAAAACCGACTTTTCGGTTGCCGATACGGTCTTGACCGCAATGGAAATTTCGTTAACGAAATCTATGCCTCAAGGTTAGGTTCTCCGGGTGTTTGGCGCTCTTTCGCCGGACTGTCCACCGACAGCTATACCGCTTCTTGCGGAAGCGAGGGTCCCTTTACCGGAGTCATCTCCCACATGGGCTACGTCGTCTTCTTTAAAGAAAACAAAATTCACAGGCTCTTCGGTACCAAGCCGTCAAACTACACTCTTTACGAGGACTCCTTCCCCGGTGTAAAGCTTGGCAGCGAAAAATCGCTCTGTCTCTACAACGGTACACTTTACTATCACGGAAAAGACGGCATATACTCCTATGCGGGAAGCACACCTACCCTACTGTCTCGGGCATTGGGTCCCATAACCTATCAAAATGCCGTCGGTGCCGTTTTAAAAAACAAGTATTACATAAGTCTGTTAACTTCGAGTAACGAGCCTGTTACTTACGTATACGACATCGAAAGAAACATCTGGAACAAAGAGGATTCTTCAAGATATACCCACTTATCTTCTTTCGAAAGTAATATTCTCGGCTTTAAAGAAGATAACGGCAGTTATACATCCGAGCTCGTGGCGGGTGATGAAATTCCATATTATCTAAGCAAATTCCGTCTGACTGCCAAAAAAGAAGCCGACTTCGACTGGTATGCAGAAACATCGGATATAGGCTTTTTCACAGACGATGCAAAAACCTTAACAAGACTTAATCTTCGTCTGCAGCTTAATTGGGGAAGCACCTTACGTATATATATTATGACCGATTCAAGCGGAATATGGAAAAGCTACGGCTCGTTCCTCGGCGGTAAGATGAAAACGTTTACAATGAACGTTGCTCCCCCCCGATGCGACCACCTACGGCTG
>JAFQOB010000218.1 GCA_017395725.1 Clostridia bacterium | reverse complement strand
GTCGTTTGAGGTTTTTGTAAACGTTACGCCTCTCTCGGAGAAAATACTCGCTTTTGTTTTTACTGTTTCCTGACTTCTCGAAAAGAGGTCGGGCGGAGCGAGAGTTGCGTATATATCCTCGCCCATGGGCGTTCTTTCCGAGATTCCCGATGCCGCCGCGCCTATCGGTAGGTTTGACTCGCAAAATTCACGGTATACGTAAGCGGTTCCGTTGGGAGATACGGCTATCCAAAGACAAACGAGCCTGTCAAGACCGTAGTCTATGGTTCGGTATTTTCGCCAGTTGCGTGGAATTTCGAACGGTGTGCAGACGTGCTTTGCGTGGCTGAATTCGTTGAAGTACTGTCCTTCGAAAATATTCCAATCACCGAAAAGAAGAGCCTTTCTTTCCCTTTCGGGCAGGGCTGTGAGTCTTTCCTTGTATCCGGGGTCGCTGATCATAAGAAAATTATTATCATCGAGAAGCGACGGGATAAATATTCTTTTCATTCCGTCCTCTCCGAAAAAGCTTTTACCGTGCGGAGCGGGGTCGATAAAGCGTGACTTCACCCAGCTGTGTCCAACACCACCCGGGTTGGTGGAGGACTTTATCTGCTTCGGAAAGCCGTTTGCGCCTCTGACGCGTGAGATGAGATATACGTATTGCGCCTCGGTAAAGTGCGTGAGCTCATCAAACCGTATACAGTCGTACTCAGCGCTTTGATATTGATAAACGTCGTTTTCGGTGGCGCAGTATCCGAAATCGATAATAGAACCGTTCTTGAATTTGCCGGTGTGATTTGAGGAATTGAAGGTATATATTTCTCTCGGAAAAAGCGCAAGGCTTGTTCTTATGAGCGATTTATCAAGCTCCGAGAAGGTTCTTCTCAATATAAGCTGCTTGGAGCCGGCATATCGGAGCGCAAAGAGAAGAGCGTCAACCATTTGGCCGTATGATTTTCCGCCTCCCGCCGCGCCGCCAAAAAGCACCTCGCTTTCCTCGGCATCGATAAAGAGCTTTTGTTTTTTCGTAACGGTAAGGTCAAGCTTCAAGAGTTTTCAACCTTAACCGTCACCGCGAGAGAATTATCATCATCCGCCTCTGCCTCGGAATCCGCCTCAAATCCCAAAAGAAACTTTACGAATGACGGATCGTAGCGCCGTGTCAATGCGCAGTCTGTAAGGTAATCCCTTCTGATTTCAATGCAGTCACGCCACGCTCTGTCGAATTCCTTGTGCTTTCTGTATTCATCGAGGTTATCGAGTGTCACACCAATGCTTCTCGCAAATTTCGAGAAGCTCGGTATAGAGAATTCAGCCGCGGAATTTATGAAATAGGTGTACATCTCTCTCGGCAGCTCTCTGTCGTATTTTTTCTTCACTTCAAAAACGGTCCTTTCACAAGGCTGAAATTTCGCCGTCACGGCGCTTGAACAGATAAGCGCTTATCTACTCACACAAACCGCCGAAAGCGTAAAAGAGATAGCTTACGGGGCTTTCTGCGCGGTGCTTTGATATGGAACGCCGTCATCGTCGACAAAAGACGGCCGCCATCGCCTTGCAAAACCATTATAGCAGTGAAAAAGGGTCTTGTAAGTATAGTCTGCTTCCAAAAAACGAGGTTGAAGAGCCTCATAATTTGTGCAGCTTGCACTATAAAAATCGCCAAAAATGAGCAAAAAAAGAACCCTATGTCCTATGGACATAAGGTAAAATTTTTGGACTTTGTCTAAATTTTCTAATTTTCATCTTAGAGAGGCGTAAATACCGTCATACAGATAAGGTCTTTTTCTCTGTTTTCAACATATGAAAATCAACCTTAATGTCTTTAAAATTTCATAAAAAAACGGAAGAGGCACATTGTTCTGAAATGTACTTCTTCCGTTTTCTATTTGGTTCTGTCTAAATGCGACAGCCCTAAATTTTAAACTGTTATTTTTCGTTGAATTCTTTACCGTTAATTAAAAAATCAATAGAAACGTTGAAATAGCTTGAGAGCTTTCTTAACATCTGTATATCGGGACTTCTTTTTCCGTTTTCGTAGTGAGACAGAGCCTCACGGCTTATATTTAAGTCCATGGCAACCTTTAGTTGATTTAAGTTTTTCTGCTTTCTGATAAGCTTCAACCCTATAAGTCCCATAAATTCTTGCATAAATAAAATCTCCGATTTTTTTGAAATCTATTGACTTTATTGTAACAAAATGTTACTATATAAATGTTACAATATGTAACATTGAGCTTATGACAAGTGTTTGCTTGGGGCATAAGTTGTACTTTTTGTTTTGAAAGGAGATAAAATGAAAAACAAAGAAAAATACAAAGCACCCGAAATCGAATTGATGAAGATTGACGCAGTTGACATTATTTCAACCTCGAATAACAACGACATCAAGCCCGACAACGGAGAAAATGACGGCGAATGGCTGTAAAGGAGAAGAAAAAATGAAAAAGAAGATTTTACCTATTTTGATGCTCGCTTTAGCTTTTGTTCTCTTGGTTTGCGCTTTATCAATACCGGTTGGCGCAGTTGAAGAGACCGAGACACCCTCGGTGAGCATCGACAAATTCAACTTGGTTTTTGAGGATAACGTTTATCTCAAGTATGCCGTTAGGTTTGACGGCGTTGAAGACGGTTCTATCACTTCGGATAGTATCGGTATGCTCTATTTCAATGAGCCCAAGACCGATTATACCGAAGCTAACGCAACGTACACCTCGGGCGTTGTCGGTCACACAACTATAGAGGATGTAAAGTATTACACCTTCGAATACCGTCATATCAGCGCAAAGCAGATGACAGACTACGTTTATTCTGTTGCTTACATAGACGTTGACGGCGTAAGATATTACAGCGCTCCCGTAAAATACAGCGTGCTTGATTACTGCTATGCAAAGCTCGGCAAAACAGGCGTTGCAAGTGATAACGAAAACTTCAAAGCAATGCTTGAAAGTATGCTTGAATACGGCGCAAACGCACAAAAGTACTTCAATTACAACATTGAGAGACTTGCCAACGCAGATTACTTCCTCGTGGAAGTTGTAGGCGGTACTCTTGAAGACGGATTTACAAAGGGTCTTTATAACGCAACCGAAACCGCAACCCTGACTGCTCCCGCAGCAGAGGAAGGCTTTGAATTTGTAGGCTGGAAAAACTCCGCAGGCGAAGTTGTTTCCGAAGATAACCCCGCAGCCTTGACAGCCTTCACCGCAAACGATACCTATACCGCAACCTACGAAGAAACTGTTAAGTATTCCGAAGGACTTGAATATACTCTCAGCTCTGATGAAACTTATTACATAGTTTCCGGCATCGGAACTTGCACAGATGCAAGTATCATAATTCCCGATATTTACGAAAACCGACCTGTTAAGGAAATCAAAGCAATGGCTTTTCGTAATAATCAAAATATAACCGAATTAATCATTTCTGACAGTATTTTATCTATAGGAAATTACGCTTTTGAACACTGTTCAAATCTTGAGTATGCTAAATTAGGTACCGGCATCACAACGATTAATGTTGGAACATTTGGATATTGTTCAAAATTGAAGGAGATAAACATTCCTAACGGTATAACAAAGATTGGGCCTAACGCATACTATGGATGCATAAGTGTAACCCATCTGGTTATTCCAAACGGTGTTGTTGAAATAGGAAGCGATGCATTCGGTGATTGTTATAATCTTATTAGCGTAATAATCCCGGAAAGTGTCACTTACATTGGTGGATTTAAAAATTGTTATAAGCTTGTAGAAGTTTATAATCTTTCAAAAATGAATATATACAAGGGTAGCGTAGGAAACGGAGAAATAGGATATCGCGCCCTTGATGTGTACACATCTCTTGGAGAACCAAGTAAACTGTTTACAAAAGATGGATTCGTTTTCTATAAACATGATAGCATATGCTATCTGATAGGATACACAGGAGATGAAACTGTGCTCACACTTCCCAATGGTTATAATAATGAACCGTATGAAATTTACGATTATGCGTTATATTCAAATAAACAAATAACCGGTGTCGTAATTCCCGATAAAATTTCTGCGATTGGTGAACAGGCATTTCAAGACTGCACAAACATACAAAATGCATCCATTGGAAAAGGGGTTTGTTCAATTGGAGGGTATGCATTTGCGGGTTGCGAAAATCTTACAACTATAAATATTCCTGAAGGTATTACCAGTATACAGATTTGCACGTTTGCAAACTGCAAAAAACTATCTAACATAATCCTTCCATACTCGTTGGAAAGTATTGGTTATGCGGCATTCAGCAATTGTCGTACACTTACAAACATTTACATTCCAGATAATATTGTTTCAATTTCAACCAACGCATTTAACGGATGTTCTAACTTAAACTACAACAGCTATAAGACATCATACTATATTGGAACTCAAATAAATCTTTATTTAGTGCTTGTTAAACCAAAAGCAACTACCATTAATTCATGTATTATTCACAGTGACACAAAATATATTCTCAACGAAGCATTTGAAAAATGCACTAACCTATCAATAGTATACTACGATGGAACAGAAGAAGAATGGAATTCTGTTTCTATCGGTAACTATAACGATTATCTAAAAAACGCCACCCGTTACTACTACTCCGAAACCGCGCCCACAACCGAAGGCAACTTCTGGCATTACGTTGACGGTGTACCGACCGTTTGGCCGGAATACGTTGCGCCTAAGTATAGTGAAGGACTTGCATTCACCTCCAACGGTGACGGCACTTGTTACGTGAGTGGAATCGGTACTTGTACTGATGCTGATATTATAATTCCGTCTGTTTCACCGGTGGGTGAAAGTGTTACGAGTGTTGGTGAATATGCGTTTTCTGATAATACAAATGTTGTGACTGTAGTTATTCCCGATAGCATTTTGTCAATAGAAAAGTATGCGTTTTCATCTTGCATAAATCTTTCGGAAGTAATATTGGGAAATAATTTAGAGTATGTTGGAGTTATGTCGTTCTACAAGTGTACCGATTTGACCACAATATTATTCCCAAACTCTATGAAAAAAATAGATGAAAATGCTTTTGCCAACTGTCCTTCACTTGAAAAAGTGGAACTACTTACATCGGCGTCACTTACTTTGGGCACGAATGCTTTTGCCAACTGCGGCAACATCGACTTGTATATAGACGCTGTAACCGTTGGGGAAAAAGCTGCAAAAATCAGTAACAAGGCATTTACCGGATGTACAGGAAAGGCATATATTAACACAAACAACGAATCGGACTTAACAAGAATCCTTTCCGGCACCGAATTCTCGGAAATAGTTTTAGGCGACAGCGTAACAAAGATACCCTACAAATTATTTCAAAAAAATACAAGCCTACATAGCATCACTCTTCCCGAAACACTTGAAAGCATTGAAATGAATGCATTTGACAGCTGCACCTCATTGCGCCAAATAGGAGTACCCGAAAATATCACTATAGAAGACGAAGCTTTTGCCAACTGTACAAATCTGGACGAGGTTTATGTTATGGGAGCAGGCGAACTTGCATCGGTGGGAGCAAATATTATAGAAAACACCGCCATGTACAACAACGCCCCCAATGGTGGTATATATATTGGCAGATGGTTAGTAGCATACAAAAGAGACGACTATCATACAGTACATATAAGTGACAACACAAAAGGAATTGCCTCACGTGTATTCGCAAACGATACTTTATTAGCAACGATTGATATAAACGAAGTGAAATACATCAACGAGAGAGCATTCGAAGGTTGCACAAACCTCGGTAACGTTCAAAGCGATTTTAAAGTAGAATACATAGGCGATTATGCATTTAACACATGCAAGCAGTTTAACAATATT
>JAFQOB010000217.1 GCA_017395725.1 Clostridia bacterium | reverse complement strand
TGTAACATCGGCTTCGCATTAATGCGTATATCTCAGCCGCAAATGGCTCCGAATATGAAAGTAATACGTCGTATTTTCCCGATATTATTTTTTCTGCATCGGCTCTTGATACTCTTAAAGAACGTTTCATTTGTTGAATACCTTGCTTTTGCTTTAATTCAAGCATAGCATAATCTGCATTTGGGTCATAGCACCTAAGTCTGACTTTTCTTCTCAGCTCTACTCCCGCCTGTTTTTCAAAATAATCGTCATCAAATGCCGTGTCAAAGTAAAGTGAGCGAATCATATAACCGTGTGTTCCGTTGTGGGAGTCGCTTAGCATTACTTGGCCTACCTTGTGGCTTAAAGATATGAAATCGGCAACCGATATTAAAAACTTCTTTTCTTCTCGCAATACCTTGTTCAAACAATCACCTCACAAACAAAAAACCGACTGCACCGCTATAGTGATGCAGCCGGTCAATCATACGAATTCTTTTTCGCTTAGACACCGTAGCTTTGCGTCCTTATTTTTCAACAAGTTTGCTAAATATCGTACCTATTATAATATAAATATTTCAAATTGTCAAGTGTATTGAAAAAGTAAAAAATATATGATACTATAAAAATGTAACTGAAAAAATTTTACACAAATTTGGTTTTGTGTGTAACCTTTGACAGCCAAAAACTGTTTATATAGGTGAAAGGCCTTAAAAACAATGGGAGGTGTTATCGGTGGACGATAAATTGATAGTCGATCTGTATTGGGAACGTTCCGAAGAGGCTATAACAAAAACACAGGAAAAGTATGGCAACTATTGCTTTTCTATTGCATTTAATATACTTAAATCCGACGGCGACGCGGAAGAGTGTGTAAACGATACATATATGAATGCCTGGAATTCAATGCCGCCTCACAAACCTGATATTTTGTCGCTCTTTTTAGGGAAGATTACAAGAAATCTTTCGCTGAACAGATATTACCACAACCACGCTATGAAAAGAACAACGGTTATTGAAGAGGCACTTGACGAGGTGGCGGATTTCGTTGCATCCGACAGCGATTTTGACCCCGTTGCAGAAGAAACTGTGCTAAAAGACGTTATCAATAGGTTTCTTGCCTCTATAAATAAGCAAAACAGAATGATTTTCGTTCGCAGATATTGGTACTTAAGTACAGTTAAAGAAATTGCCAAAGACTTCGGTCTGTCAGAAAGTAACGTTAAGGTTAAGCTGGTGCGTCTTCGCAAAAGCTTTAAAGCCTTTATTCTAAAGGAGGGAATACAGATATGAAAAAAGAATCTTGGCTCTTGTCAATGAATAATATAGACGATAAATATATTGAAGAAGCAAAACCCGCTTCGGTTAAAAGCTTCAGAAGAAAGAAAAAACTTATTATATTAGCGGCTTGTATGGCGGTTATGTTTGCGCTTAGCTTGGTTTTGTTTATACCGTATAGCGCTCAAGTTCCTACTATGTTGAAATATTCGGGGGACGAATACTATGAAGTAATTGATAAATTGAATACTTACTTCTATGAACCACCCGAATATAAAAATAACTTTGAAGCGCTTGTGGGCGGTCTGTCAAATATCTTCTTGGCGGGGATGAAAAATGCGGGGGCTGACGAATTTATTCAGTATGAAAATTCAAGCGGAGCATTATTCCCCGAAGGTATGGTGGCTGATTCGGCAACAAATACATCAACAAATAAAGGCGAAAGCTATGAAGAGGTTACCGATAATCAGGTGAAGGGCGTTATCGAGGGCGACCGTTTCAAGAGGAGTGATAAGTATATCTATTATCTCGACGGAAGCGTACTTCGCGTTTATTCGATAGACGGAGTGTACTCGAGACAGGTAGGGAAATATTCTCTTTTAAATATTGAGGGATATGATGAAAAGAGTGGTCATAATAGTGATATGATTTATCTCTCAAAAGACTGCAAGACAGTAACTGTTATACTTAACGATTATAGACGCGGAAACGGTGACTTAGATGAGTTTTGGGTAATTTCTCTCGACGTCAGCGACCCTGCGAATATCGGCTTGAATAATCTAATCAAGTTTAATGGAAATTTTATGACCTCAAGGTGTGTGAATGGAAAATTATATATAATCAATAACTTCTATCCCGATGAACCCGAGGATTATAAAAACGCGGAGGAGTATATTCCGTCGTATACAACGGTTGATAGCACAAATCTTGTTCCTGCTGATAATATATATTGCCCCGACTTTCTTTCATCTTCGGGATACACGGTTTTGACAAAGCTCGATGAAAAAACACTCAACGTTGATGCGGATTACGCTTTGTTGTCATTCTATTACCCCGTTATATACACTAGCGAAGATAACTTCTATTTTACAAGAAGTTATTATGATAAAATACAAGAAGATAAATATACCGCAAATTTAACTATGACCGAAATCTGCCGAATAGATTACAGCGGAGACGGTTTCAAAAATATGGGCTCTGTAACTGTAGAGGGCGAAGTGAACGACCAATACAGTATGGACGAATATAACGGAATATTGAGAGTGTTTACTTCAACGGATAAATCACTAATATGGAATACAGAACTCGGAAATTATAGTTTTTCTTCAGATGACACGGGAATAAACGCAAGTCTTTTCTGTATTGATATAAATTCGCTAAAAGTCGTAAGCAAGGTTGAAAGATTTGCACCTAAAGGCGAAAACGTAAAGTCTGCAAGATTTGACGGCGATACCGCTTACGTTTGTACTGCAGTTCAGCTTACTGACCCTGTATACTTCTTTGACCTTTCGAATCTCGATAATATTACCTATAAAGAAACCGGTACGGTTGAAGGTTTTTCGACGTCTCTCGTTGATTTTGGAAACGGTTACTTGCTCGGTATAGGTCAGAAGGATTGGAGTACTCCCAAAATTGAAATTTACAAAGAAGAGGGAGATAAGGTTGTGTCCGTTGCCGCTATAGAAATGCCCGATTCGTATATATCGACCGATTATAAGTCGTACTATATTGACCGAGAAAAAGGTTATATCGGTATGGGTGTTAATAGCAGAAGAGGCAGTGTGCAGAATCCGCATTATGTAATCTTTAAGTTTGAAAATGAAACTTTGAGCGTTGCTTATGAAGATGCATTGTTTGGTGAAACATCAAGAATGAGAGGAACGTATATAGATGAATATATTTACGTTCTTTCACAGTCAAAAATTATGGTTGTTGCCGAAAGCGAATTGAAGTGAATATGAAAATGCCTCCCCAAATTCAATGGGGAGGCGAAATTTTTGTTTGTGCACAAACCACAGGCAAGCAGAAACTATGTTTTAGCTCCATCTGAGGAGGGAGCTGGCGCCGAAGGCGACTGAGGGAGAGAACGAGCCGTTAGAGCTTGAAGAGCTGTAATAAATTCCACGCACTAAGCTAAAATAGTACTTGGTTTTAATACCAAGACTTAATATTTTTCTCTCCCTCCGTCATTTTGTCTTCGCTTACGCTACGTCAAAATGCCACCTCCCTCGTCAGATGGAGGTTTAACAATGTTTCTGCTTGTATACAGTTTGTGCATAGCGGTAATGAGCTCTTTTGACTTCGGCGGTTAAAATCGCCTTCGTTTAGGATGACCTTGCTATACTGTTTGCAAACACAACAAAAGCCTTCTCCAGCGGAGAAGGCTTTATATAGTACGCACAAACCCAGAGAGGTAAAGTTCTTTGCCAAGCTTTCTGCGAAAGCAAGCGGGCCTATTTTCTTTCAAAGACGGGGCGTCGAGGACGTCGCCCCCTACAAACATTTAATATTGTTTGTACAAATCAAGAGAGGCAAGTTATTTGCCAAGCTTTCTGCGAAAGAAAGCGGTGCCTACTTCCTTTAAAGGAAAGTAGTTTTTTTATTATAGCACTAATACATAATAGAGGCACAGACCAAGAGATTCAAGGTTCTTTGCCTACTTTCTTC
>JAFQOB010000216.1 GCA_017395725.1 Clostridia bacterium | reverse complement strand
GTTCTCTCCGACGAAATTTACGGTGAACTCACTTACGGACGTAACCACTGCTCATTTGCAAGTCTTCCCGGTATGTGGGAAAGAACAATTATTGCAAGCGGTTTCTCAAAGGCTTACGCTATGACAGGTTGGAGAATGGGTTACATTGCGGCTCCCGCACCTATTACAGCTCAGATTTTGAAGCTTCACCAGTATGCAATTATGTGTGCTCCTACAACAAGCCAATATGCCGCTATTGAAGCTATTAAGAACGGCGACGAAGACGTTAAGATGATGGCTGAAGAATACAACAGACGCCGTGTTGCTATTATTGAAGGTCTTAATAAGATAGGCATTGACTGCTTTGAAGCAGAAGGTGCATTTTACGTATTCCCCAACATTGGTAAGTTTGGTTTGACAAGTGACGAATTCTGTCAGAGACTTTTGCGTGAAGAAGGAGTTGCTATAGTTCCCGGTACTGCATTTGGTGAGTGCGGCGAAGGCTTTGCAAGAATTTCTTACGCTTACTCTGTTGAGCACATTAAGAAGGCTCTTGAAAAGATGGAAATATTTGTTGCAAAAATTAAAGCTGAACAAAAGTAATTTATAAAAAAGTCTCATATATATTTGAAAGAAGGAATTTTCAATGAAATTAACCTACACAGGAAAAACAAAAGACGTTTATGCACTTGACAACGGTAATGTAATGCTTAAGTTTAAGGATGACTGCACAGGCAAAGACGGCGTATTTGATCCGGGAGAAAACTCAGTCGGTCTTACAATTGAAGGTATCGGCAAGGCTAATCTTCAAACATCCGTTTATTACTTTGAGATGCTTAAGGCAGCAGGCATAAAGACACACTACGTTTCTGCTGATATTGAAAATGCAACAATGGAAGTACTTCCCGGTAAGGTATTCGGTCACGGCCTTGAAGTAATCTGCCGACTTGTTGCAACAGGAAGCTTTATTCGCAGATACGGAGAATATATTGCAGACGGAACAGTTCTCGAAGGCGGTTACGTTGAATGTACATTCAAAAACGACGAAAAAGGAGATCCGCTGGTAACTTCCGAAGGACTTGCAGCTCTTGGCGTTATGAGTGAAGATCTTTTCAAGTCTATGAAGGAACAGACACTCAAAATAACCAAGATAGTTGCAGATGACCTTAAGACTATAGGTCTCGACCTTTGGGATATCAAGTTTGAATTCGGTTACAATAACGGCGAAGTAATCCTTATTGACGAAATCGCTTCCGGCAATATGCGTGTATATAAGGACGGCAAGATTGTTGAACCCGTAGAGCTCACAAAGCTTATTCTTAACAGATAATTTTTATAATGCTGTGAGCAAAAAAGCCCACAGCATTATTGCTATCTTTTAAAATGTAATTTAATTCTACTCAAACAAAGAAAGGCATAAAAATATGAAAGACATTATGACAAGATATATCGCGCAGCCGGTAATCTTCCCCATAGGCAAAAAATCAAAGATTTCTGTTATTCCACTCAAGGGACAGCTTTATTTTGAAGACGGTAAGGAATATATGGTTTTCGTAGTACCTATGTGCTATAACCGTAAATTGCCCAAGACAGAACCCGACCTTGTTGTAAAGGCAGAGGGCGGAAAGCTTACTTTTGAATATGAGTTTGAATATGAATGTGAATACGAGATTCGTTTCACCGACTCTCCCGACAAGCATTGGAATCAAACCTCCGTATATGCTCTTAAAGAAGACCTCTACTGTCTCCGTCCCTTAAAGGGCGACCTGCATATACACACTCCCCGTTCCGACAGCGACGACTATTCGGGCGAAATAGTATCAAACTTCCGTCAAGAAGGCTTTGAATTTTTGTTTATTACAGACCATAACCGTTACTTCCCCTCCGAAGAGGTACAGGACGAATTCAAGGGCGTAAAGATTGACCTTAACATAATGAACGGCGAAGAAGTACACACTCCCGGAAGCAACGTACACATAGTACACCTTTGTAAAGGTAAGGGTATTGACGAATATTACTGTCATAATACCGAAGCTTACGAAAAGGAAGTTGACGAGCTTGAAAAAGAGTTTGTTGATGCAGGGGCGGACTCAAGACGTCTTGCTATGGCTAAGTGGGCAACAACAAAGATTCACGAGGACGGCGGTATTGCGATACTTCCCCACCCATTCTGGATACAGGCTCTTGAAAACAATACTTATAACATCACCCTCCCTCTTCTTGAAAAGTTTTTCAACAGCGGTTGGTTTGATGCTTATGAAATAAACGGCGGTATGACAGACAACGGAAATGACCTTTCCATTTCATATTTTAATCAGCTCCGTGCAAACGGCTTTAAAATGCCGATAGTTTCAAGCAGTGATGCTCATAAGACCTTTAACGACCCCAAGATTCGTTTTGGCAATATTTATACGATTGTTTTTGCAAAGGATAACACAAAAGAAAGCATATTTGAGGCTATTAAAGCAGGATTGACTTCACCTGTTTTTCACATTGTTAAAGACAGCGAATCCAACCACGAATACAGAGTTCAAGGCGATTTCAGACTTGCAATGTACACACGCTTCCTCATTGAAAACTACTTCGAGAGAATGAAGACGCTTTGCAGAGCAGAAGGTATTATTATGCGCGAATATACCCTCGGTGTTGAAGGCGCAAAGGAAATTCTTGAAAGTATG
Source organism: Clostridia bacterium (assembly GCA_017395725.1). Next base: position 698 of record JAFQOB010000216.1, on the reverse strand, counting down.
TCGGGCAGATCCGATAAGCTTTATAGACACTTCTTCGGCGAACACGGCGAAAGCTTCTACGATATTACAGAGGATAAGAAACGCTACGATAAGTACACTGAAGTTTGGAAAGAATACGGCGTATATACAAAAGGCTCGTCTATTGTATAAAATGCGGGAGCTTACTTTCTTTAAGGCTTACTTTCTTTAAGGAAGAAAGTAAGCAAAGAACCTTTTAAATATGGGATTGTGCTCCATTTTATAATACTTTATTAAAACGCACAAACCCAATAATCCCCTCCCCGCGTAGCGGGGGGCAAAGAACCTTTTAAATACGGGATTGTGCCACAATTATTTGTTTGCACTAACTAACGTCAGTATAAAAGTTTTTGCGGATTCCAAAGGTGCTTTTTTCAAAAAGCGCCTTTGGTGGGTTTCAGGGCAACGCCCTGACCGCCCGTTACTCATACAAAAAAAGCACCGTTTCGGTGCTTTTTTTATCTTATAAAACTTGTCATAACGCCCGGTTCTTTTTCGGGAATACCGTACTTTTCTTTACCGAGAGCAATACTCTTAATAAGGAAAGCCATATTTCTGCCAAGAGTACGCATAGTCTGCAGTCCCTCTTCGTCTTTAGTAGCATCTCCGGGAGCTCTGCCGTGAACGCTGTTCCAGTACTGGCTGGAAACAATAGGCATACCGCTTATTGTAAAATACTT
>JAFQOB010000215.1 GCA_017395725.1 Clostridia bacterium | reverse complement strand
AACTGCCTGAATTGCCAATCCGATTGCAATTATTGTAAAGCTTGTAGTGTTTTCAAAAAAAGAACCAAAAAATATTAATTCAGATAATAGCATAGCTATTACTGCAAATAACATATCAGCAATGCGGAGTATGTAAGGCTTCCATTCGTTTATACGCAAAAAAAGCACTCCCTTCCTTAGTTGAGTTTACATTATATTAATTATATACCTATTTTCAATTTTTGTAAACCCCTATAGATAAATTAATTCATAATTTATTCACCAATTTATGCTAATAAATCCAAAATAGCTGAAAAAAAGAAACTCGGTTCCTTTTGAAAGAAACCGAGTTTGTTGATATTATGTTATATTATTTTACAAATTCGTCGTAAATTGCCTTCATTGCAGTTTCGAGGTCGTTTTCATCAACGCCGACAATAATATTTAATTCGCTTGAGCCCTGGTCGATCATTCTGAGGTTGACTCCTGCCTTAGCGATTGCACCGAACACTCTCGCTGCGGTGCCTCTTTCACCAACCATACCGCGTCCGACAACTGCAAGTAGTGCAAGATTATCTTCTATATAAATGTAGTCGGGCTCAACCTCGCGGCACAATTCGTTGATAAGCTCTTCTCTGTGGTTTTCAAGCTGACCTGTGCTGAGAACTACGCTCATTGTATCAATACCTGAAGGAAGGTGTTCAAATACCATATTGTGTCTTTCAAACACTTCAAGAACTCTTCTTCCGAAACCGACAGCCGAGTTCATCATATCCTGTTCAAGTGTAATAACGGAGAAGTTCTTCTTTCCTGCAATACCCGTAATAACACGCTCGGTGTCAACCTTGTCGGTCTTGGGAACGATAAGTGTACCGGGAGCATCGGGGTCGTTTGTGTTCTTAATCTGTACGGGGATTCCAACTGTTCTTACGGGGAATATAGCATCTTCGTGAAGAACTGTTGCACCCATATATGAAAGCTCACGCAATTCTCTGTAAGTTATAACCTCAATAGGCTTAGGGTTATCAATAATTCTTGGGTCAGCCATAAGGAAGCCCGAAACGTCTGTCCAGTTTTCGTATATATCGGCATCACAAGCTCTTGCAACTATTGAACCGGTAATATCGGAACCGCCGCGACTGAAGGTCTTAATAGAGCCGTCGGGCTTAGAGCCGTAGAAACCGGGGATAACTGCCTTTTCGTGAGTCTTGAGCAATCCCTTTAATACTGCGTTTGTCTTATCCTCGTCAAACTTTCCGTCTTCCCTAAAGAAGATTACGTCAGCTGCATCTATAAATTCAAAACCAAGATAAGCTGCGAGAATCTTACCGTTGAGGAACTCGCCTCGGCTGGCAGCATAATCGCTTCCGGCCTTGTTCTTTATATTATTCTTAACCGTTTCAAAATCCTCTTCAAGTGAAAATTCGGTAAGTCCGAGTCCTTGAATAATCTCGTTATATCTCTTTTTGATTCCGTCAAAATAAACGTCAATAGACTCGCCTCTTTCTGCAAGTGAATTGCACTTATAGAGCATATCCGTTACTTTAACGTCATCCTTGTATCTTTTACCCGGTGCAGAGGGCACTACATATCTTCTGTTTTCGTCGGAAAGTATAATGTTGGCAACCTTTTTAAACTGATTAGCATCACTGAGTGAGCTTCCGCCAAACTTTACCGTCTTTATGTGATCTCTTTTCACAACGATTTCTCCTTTTTTTAACTAAATATACATTACATTATATGTCAACTTAACCGATTTGTCAACAATTTACCAAGTAAAAAATCATCTTTTTGGCTTAATATGCCACAATCTAAGCATATTTTTTGGATTTGGCGAGTATATTGTTTTTACATTATAAATCGAAAAGAAGTGTTTTTGAGTTTTGAAAAAAATAATATTGTTTCTGGTATTTGTAATTATACTTATGGCGGTGATATACTTTGGCAAGTAAAATAAGCGTAAAGTTTGTCATTCCTACCCTTGTCTTTTTTGCAATTCTTTTGTTAGTCGGAGTAGACGTTACCTATTATCTTCCCTTTGTAGCCGCATTGCTTCACGAAATGGGACACCTTTTCGTTATGCTTATCTGCGGTCAAAAGGTTAAGCAAATAACTATCCTTCCTTTTGGAATCGATATAAAAAAAGTCCCCGGTGTTTCGTCATATAAAACCGATATTGCAGTAAGCTCTGCGGGTATAGCAGTAAATGCACTTATGATTTTTTTGTGTACAATATTGCCTAAAAGTATGGCTGTAGATTTCTTTATGCAAAGTAATATTGTTCTCCTTGCTGTAAACGTTCTCCCCATAAAATCCCTTGACGGCGGACAGATATTAGAAAAAATACTTCTATTAATTATGTCGCCGTATAGTGTTGAAAAAATTATGGCGTCTTGTTCTATGGTCTGTTTAATTATGGTCGGAAGTGTGGCTATATGGGTCTTATTTTACTCGGGCTATAATTTTACGCTGCTCTTTATGTGTATGTATCTTTTTTCGGGACTCTTCCTGAAAAAAGAAAAAGCATAAGTTTTTTTCTTGCACGGTTTTAGGGGATTATATTAACGAAAACAATTGTTTTTTTTATAATCGCGGCTTTGTTTCAAATATGGTTCTTTGGCTTTTGCTGTTGATGAAAACAAATATTAACCTGTGTCATAGAATAATATCAGGGTAAAGAAAAAATGCTTT
>JAFQOB010000214.1 GCA_017395725.1 Clostridia bacterium | reverse complement strand
TGAACCCCGTACCATTATAGCAATGATAGTACAGGCAGCAGATGCTATTTCTGCAGCAAGACCCGGTGCACGTCGCGAAGACCTTGAAAACTATATCAAGAGACTTCAGAAGCTTGAAGAAATTGCAAACAGCTTCAACGGTGTTGAAAAGTCTTATGCAATTCAGGCAGGCCGTGAAGTTCGTATAATGGTTAAACCCAATGAAGTGAATGACGAACAGATGGTACTTATAGCAAGGGACGTTGTAAAGAAGATTGAAGAAAATCTTGAATATCCCGGTCAGATTAAGATTCACGTAATCAGAGAAAACCGCGCTATTGAGTACGCAAAATAAGCTTCAGCATTGTGTCACACACAATTTTCACATATATTTATATAGAACAAATTCGAAATGAATAAACGTTTAACCGTTTAATATATACTTATATGCGTTTTAAAGTATCACAGTCCGTATGAACTAATCATACGGATTGTGATATTGTTATATATGGCAGAAAAAAGTCCATATAATAGAAAGGTAGAAAAAATGAAAATTTTGGCATTGGGCGACATAGTAAGTCCTATGGCTGTTGAGGGGCTGAAAACTAAGCTTTGGGACTACAGAAAAAATGAAAAAATAGACTTTGTTGTCGCGAACGGCGAAAATGCAAGTAAGGGAAACGGACTTGAGGCAGACGCGGCTCAAACGTTACTTGACTACGGCGTTGACGTCATAACCGGCGGAAATCATATTTGGCAGAAAAATTCACTCCGTCAGTTTTTAGAATCGAGCAAAAATATAGTCAGACCAATGAATTTTTCCGGAGAGTGTGCGGGTAACGGTTATACCATAGCCGACTGTAACGGTTATCGTGTTCTTGTTATGAATGTATCGGGAACGGTATTTATGGAAAGTCTTGACTGTCCGTTCAGGTCTGTGGAAAAGTGTCTTGAGAGCCAGAACGGGAAGTATGACATAAGCTTACTTGACATACACGCAGAGGCTACCGGTGAAAAATATGCCTTAGCAAGATATTTTGACGGCAGAATTAGCGGTATATTCGGTACACACACCCACGTTCAGACGGCAGACGAACAAATACTTCCAAATGGTACGGCTTATATAACAGACCTTGGTATGTGCGGTCCTAAAAATTCTATTTTAGGAGTCAAATCCGAAATAATAATCGAAAAAATGAGAACAAAAATGCCCGTCCGTTTTGAGTTTGCCGACGGAGATATAGAATATAACGGTGTTATATTTGAATTTGACACGTCGGGAAATCAAGAAATTAAGGCAAAAACAATAAAAAGAGTGAGGTTTTGACCTCACTTTTTGTGTGTTGCTATGTTTTTTTGAAAAAATTGCAAAAAAACCTTGCAAAATGAAATGTTATGCCATATAATGTAATAGTTACGTTTTATAGTCGAAGATAATATAGTTTACATATATATACGTACGAATTATTAGAAACGAAAGAGAGATTACATTATATGGAAATATTGAAGGTGTCGTCAAAGTCAAATCCCAATTTGGTTGCAGGAGCTTTGGCGGGAGTTATAAACGAACAAAAGGAAGCTGAATTACAGGCAGTAGGTGCCGGTGCCGTTAACCAAGCGGTAAAAGCTATTGCTATAGCAAGAGGATTCCTTGCTCCTTCGGGTATAGAGCTTATATGCGTACCTAATTTTTCTGAAGTAACAATAAACGACGACGTCAGAACTGCAATAAGACTTCAGGTTAGTATAAGATAATCTTGTTATAAAAATATAGAGCACACGTAAAATTTTCATTCACTTAAAATACTGCCTTATTGGGCTGTGCCGAATGAAAATTTTACGTGTGCTCTTTTTTCTTATTCCATACCTTCAATGTATTCAACAAGGACATCGGGTAGTCGAGTTTTTGGATGTTCTTTAATTCTTTTACCGAGAGAACTTAGTCTATCGTTTAGCTTTTCAAGCTTTTGGGGAACTGATTTCAGCTCCTCAATACATATCTGTTTATAATTTTCGTCACCCGTTTGTTTATAATGGGTTATGCCGTTTATAAGCATACGTGCATATTCCTCGTATTCTTCGTAAACAAATGGGGCAATTTCAAAGGTTTGGTTTTTTATGCTTATAAGTGCGGTGAAATCGTTTTTGCTATAAGCGTAACGTGATTTTATGCTGTAAGTAAGCAGAAAATATTTATTTCTTTTTTGTGCTTTTGTTGCAATAGTATTGGCTGTTTCTATATCCTTTGTGTTTATCAGTATAGCCGTTTCTGTATTGGGGTTATATGGATACATAGCATAAGATGCATCATACTGACCCATTCTGTAAAGCAGTAAAGATGTTCCCATATAAATAGACGTACAGGAGACTACCGCTGCAAGAGTACACACCAACCACTTTTTGCCTGAAATGACGTATTCTTTACCCGAGTCAATATCTAAAAACAATATGTAAATAAAGAAAACGGACAAAAACTGCATATTAAAATTTAACAGGCTGTGCAGTGTAAGGGTGGATAAAATAATTCTGTGTGCTCTTTCCGTATTTTTTCCAAAGATTCTTTTTAGGATTACAAAAACAAACAAAAGTGAGGGAACCCAACCTATATCCAGCATAAGCTGTAAAAAATCGTTGTAGATATATGCAGTAGAATAAATACCGCTTTGGAAAGAAGACTGCATAAAACTGTAACCCATATAGCCTAATCCAAATGGATTTTTCAATATTACGGGAAGTGCGTCAACGTAATAAAGGAATCTGCCCACAAATGAGCTTTCTTTAAAAGTGACGTTAAGTAGATCCTCGACAATATGGGTGTTTTCGCTTGATATTAGGTATACAACAGCAACAAATCCGCCTGCCAACAGGGCAAGAACCGAGAAAAAGATAAACCTTTTTGATTTTGTAAACAGAACGGTTGCTATATTTGCAATAATTGCTAAAACAAACACCGTGCGGCTGCCTGTATATATCAGTCCTCCAACGAGCAGGGCTATACAGATTAAATCGTAGTGCTTAATTTTACTTTTGCTCAAAAGAAGTAATTCGGAAACAAGAATAATTATCGCAAATGTGTTTGGATACTGCAAAAAGCCGCCAAGTCTTCCCGAAACAAGAAAATAATCTTTCAGAAGTGGTATCTGTGCTAAGGCGGCAGACAATACCACCATTAGAGTAACCACGTAAGGCAAAAGAAACAGAGCCGTTCTTTTCTCTTCCGTTTGCATAAGCGACAGTGCAAAAAGAAACAGAGGGAGATATTTTAAAAAGCCTATAACCCCCATGCCCGAATCAACTGCCCAAAATGCAGTTATGCCGTAAAAAAGAACAATAAGTACAAGGGTAACGGTCGTAAGGTTAAAATGAATAACCGTCTTGTTTTTTTGCAGGTGGTTCACAAAAAGCCATAACGTCAAAAACAATGACATTATGCAAGAAAGATACTCGTGGAATAATCCTACGCAAAACAGGGAAGCGAAAAAGGCAATAGAGATAAAGCCGATTTGTCTTGTATTGTCTTTCATTTTTTATACCTCTATGTTTATTGTAATATAAGCAACTGAAATGTCTTGGTATTATAACATATATTCAAAAATATTGCAAGTATATGCCAATTTTGAAACAAAAACGAAATGCTCCGCTGTTTTTTTAGCGGAGCATTTAATGCTTTTTGTTGATTAAAGAGCCTTAACGATAGCTTCTGTATCAGATGCGATAACGAGCTCTTCGTTTGTGGGGATAAGGTAAACCTTAACCTTAGAATCGGGAGTAGAGAGAAGAACAACGTCAGACTGGTGGTGAGCCTTTGCGTTAACTTCAACGTCAATCTTAATACCGAAGTTTTCGAGGTTAGCACAAGCTCTTTCACGAAGCTCGGGGTTGTTTTCGCCCATACCTGCAGTAAAGATAACAGCATCAAGACCGTCCATAGCTGCAGCGTAAGAACCGATGTATTTCTTAATCTGGTATGCAAGAGTTGTAGCAGCGATTTCTGCTCTCTTGTCGCCCTTAAGAATAGCAGCTTCGATATCACGGCTGTCGGAAGAAATACCGGAGAGACCGAGGAATCCGCACTTCTTGTTCATAAAGTCGCTCATTTCATCGGGGGTATAACCTTCGTTCTTCATAATGTAAGTAACGATTGCAGGGTCGATATCACCGCAACGTGTGCCCATAAGAACACCTGCGAGGGGAGTGAAGCCCATACTTGTGTCTATGCACTTGCCGCCCTTAACAGCAGAGATAGATGAGCCGTTACCGATATGGCATGTAACGATTTTTGTTTCTTCAACGGGCTTGTCAAGGAGCTTAGCAGCTTCTGCAGCAACGTATCTGTGAGAAGTACCGTGAGCACCGTAACGGCGAATGTGGTACTTTTCGTACATTTCGTAGGGAAGACCGTACATATAAGCCTGCTGACTCATAGTCTGGTGGAAAGCTGTGTCAAATACGAGAACCTGAGGCTTGCCGGGCATAGCTTCGAGACAACCCTGAATACCCATAATATGAGCACCTGTATGAAGGGGAGCGAGGTCGCGGCAAAGCTCGAGCTTTTCAAGTGTTTCGTCTGTAAGAAGCATAGATTCGGAGAAATATTCACCGCCGTGAACTATTCTGTGTCCAACAGCTTCGATTTCGTCCATGCTCTTAACGCAACCCATTTTTTCATCTGTAAGGTATTTAACTACCAACTGAGTAGCAACCGTATGGTTGGGAATAGCTGTTTCTTCTGTGTACTTCTGACCGTTGATCTTGTGTTCGATCTTACCGTCAATACCGATTCTTTCGCAAATGCCCTTTGCGAGAACTTCATTTTTGCTTGTATCAAAAAGCTGATACTTAAGTGAGGAACTTCCTGCGTTTACAACAAGTACATTCATTTTGTAAAACCTCCAAAAAATTTATGAAAAAGTATTTTTATTTTTTCAAAAGTATGCTATAATAAACTGTAATCATCTTATTTTACAGTATTTTTTAAAAAAATGCAAGATATTAGAGACATTTTTCATTAAAAAAAGAAATTATAAGGAAAAAATAATCAATAATATGAAAACAACGGCTATAATTTGTGAATATAACCCCTTTCATTGCGGACATAAAGTGCAAATAGACGCTGTCAAGCAAAGGGGAAACAATATTATATGCATAATGAGCGGCGGTTTTGTTCAAAGGGGCGAGGCGGCGCTCTTTGATAAGTATATCCGCGCTGAAGCGGCTGTTAAGTCGGGGGCGGATTTGGTTCTTGAATTGCCATATCCCTACTCTTGTTCTGCGGCGGAGTTTTTTGCTTTTGGCGGTGTCGGTATTGCAAACTCATTAGGCGTTGTTGACGAGCTGTGTTTTGGTAGTGAGTCGGGGAATATAGATACACTAACGCAGATAAGCAGTAGATTAGAGGCAGATGTTTTTAAGCTTATATTGAAACAGGCAAGAGAAGACAAGAAAAATAAAGATAAATCCTATGCCTCTCTGCGTGAAGAGGTATATAAAAGGCTGTACGGCGAATCCATAGCCGTTAAACCTAACGATATATTGGGCGTAGAGTACGTAAGTGCCATAAAAAAACTGAACAGCAGTATTATTCCCGTAACCTATAAACGTGAGGAAGGCTTTTCTGCAACAGAAACGCGAAAGAGGATACAGGAAGAAAACAACTTCGATATGATACCCGACGGCGTTATGTCACTCTTTGAGAATCAAGATAAATACGGTATGGTGTATGCTGAAAAAGCTATTCTTGCTTTTTACAGAAATGCAGACGTTCAAACTCTTGAAAAGGGCGAGGGAATGACGAACGGAATTGCCGAAAGACTGATTAAAGCGGCGAAAGATAGCGTTTCTCTATGCGAGCTTATGGAAAAAATGTCGGGTAAATCGTATACCAACGCAAAAATAAGACGGTGCATACTGCACGGTATGACCGGAGTATATACCGATATGCTGAAAACACCTCCTAAATATACACAGGTTTTGGCTTGTAATGCCGAGGGAAGAAAGCTGGTAAGAAAGATACAAAAAGAGGGAAGTATTGAGGTGTTTACTAAGCCCTCTCATTATAAAAGGGCAGAAGAGGGAGCAAGACTGCAGGCAGAATTTAATATAAAGGCAGAAAGCTTACTTACTCTTATGTGCGAAAAAACCAAAAGTGCAGACGAATTTTTGAAAAAGAAACCGTATATAGCGGCTCAAATATAAAGTTTAACATACAAAGGAGAGACTGTTTATGATTACTGAGGTTGTAAACTTTAAGAAGTTTGGTAAATGCTTGAGATTGGATAACGGCAAGGTTGAGGCATACGTTACTCTTGACGTTGGTCCGAGAATTATAAAATTTAATGCAAGCGGATGCGAAAACCTGTTGTTTAACGACAATGAGCTTGAAAGATTTGTAGACGTATCCTCTGTATTCGGTGAGGGTAAAAAGTGGCGTACTTACGGTGGACACAGAATGTGGATAAGCCCCGAGGAAATGCCTAAAACATATTATCCCGACGACGAGCCTGTGGAGTACAGTGTTGAAAATATTGACGGTAAGGTTAAGGTTCTTCTTACACCGCCTCCCCAGAAAGTAACCGAAATGCAAGAGCAGATTCTTGTTACTATGGGTGATGATAATACCATAAGAGTTGACCATTATTTGAAAAATATTGGAAAAGAGACTGTGAAAAAGGGTATATGGGGAATAACCGTAACCGACATTAACGGTATAGCCGTTCTCAAACAGCCCGAAAGACATACTGCGCTTTTGCCTGACAGACAGATTGTTTTCTGGCCATATACAAAAATGAACGACGAGAGAATTTTGCTTGGTGAAAAGTATATTGCTATACAGCAAGACCCTGCAGATACACAGGTTCCCGCAAAGATAGGTTATACGAACTACGAAGGAAAGCTTTATTGCTTCAATAAGGGACAGGCTATGTCCATAAGCTACAATTCCGATTACAGCAAGGGAGAATATCCCGACTTTAACGTTTCAAGTGAAATATATACCAATAAGGCTATACTTGAAATTGAGTCCCTCGGTCATATAGGTAACATTCTTCCCGGAAAGACCGTAACTCACACAGAGGTTTGGTCGGTTGTTCCTTGCGACGTCAAGCCTACACTTAACGAAGATGAAATCGACAGAGCAATGAAAAAGGCGTTTGGTTGATTTTGGCATATTCTTGACATAACGGTTATTTTGTAGTATTATATATGTATTAATGATTATGTAAATGTCCGAGGAGGCGAAAATATATGGCAGAAGCAAAGTTTGTTGAAGGACAGAATCTTATGTTCAGAGGAAAACCCCTTCTCAGAGAGGGAAATACCTTCTGTTACGGAAGTATGTCCGATAAATACGTATTGTTTATGATGGTTTTGAGCAACAAGACTGTAAAAGACGAAAAGGGAAATGAGGTTGAAGTACCCGACAAGATTATATTGCAGGTACTCAGCACCGATACGTCAAAGCCCCCCCACGAAAGAGTGGTAAAGCAGTTTGACAGAAACGGTCTCTTTGATGCTATGGATATAGGTCTTATCTGGCTCGACCGCTTGAACGGAAAAGAAGAAAAGTAATAAAAAAGTGGCTGTCTCATTAGCAAAAAAATGGCTTTTGAGACAGCCCCTTCTATTGTTTTAGTTTTTATTGTTTGAATTACCTACGAGATAGTCAAGGGATACTTTATAGTATCGAGCTAATTTGATTGCAGCCCAAAGAGGTATTTCTCTCTCTCCTCTTTCGTATCTTTGATATACTGTAGGTTGCATTTTCAAAAATTGGGCAATTTCTTTTTGGGTTTTGTCAAAATCTTCTCTCAAATCTTTAATACGAGGATAATTATTCATTATCTTTACCTCCATAATCTTTCCAAAGATATAATACACCCAAAACACCGTTTGGTGTTGACAATAACACCACTTGGTGTTATAATACCTTTGTAATCATTTTAATTGAGGAGAAATGTATATGACAAAAATAATTGAAAAGATTTGGAAAGATGATTTTGAACTTGAATCAAATTTTGGTGTGAATAACAGAAAATTAAGAGTGTCTGAAAGAAATATGTTTCGAAGCAGAGAAAAGCTTGAGGCTATTCTTGATGACAATCAAAAGAAAGTCTATGGAGAGTACATAGAATATTTGGAAGAGATGAACCGTCAAAGTTTAGATGAAGCGTTCTGCGAGGGTTTTAGTATTGGAATGAGAATAACAGCCGAAGCTTTGTTGTATTCTGATGAAATGTCCGATTAAGGCTACTAAATATTTATAGGTGATTATTTGTTTAACTAATCTGTGTGCTTTTATAACCCCCATTATGTAAAAAAATAACAAATTTTTGTGTAAATGTTTGTAAAGTACTTGATTTAGAGAGGATTTTGGGCTAAAATAGATTGGATAGGAAATAAATACTATATTTATAAATATAAGGAGTGTAAATCATGGCATTAGTTACAACAAAAGAGATGTTTAAAAAGGCATACGAAGGCGGCTACGCTATCGGCGCATTTAACATCAACAATATGGAAATTGTTCAGGCTATTACAGAGGCAGCACAGGAGCTCAATTCTCCCGTAGTTCTTCAGGTATCTGCAGGCGCAAGAAAGTACGCTAAGCACGAATATCTTATGGCTTTGGCTCAGGCTGCTATCAAGGATACAGGCGTTGACATTGCTCTTCACCTTGATCACGGCGCAGATTTTGAAATTTGTAAGGCTTGTATTGACGGCGGCTTTACATCAGTTATGATTGACGGTTCTCATCATTCCTTTGAGGACAATATCGCTGTTACAAAGAAAGTAGTTGAATATGCTCACGAACGTGGTTGCGTTGTTGAAGGTGAGCTTGGAAGACTTGCAGGCGTTGAAGATGACGTTAAGGTATCTGCAGAAGATTCTTCATATACACGTCCCGAAGAAGTTGAAGAGTTCGTTAGCCGTACAGGCGTTGACTCACTTGCAATTGCAATCGGTACAAGTCACGGTGCATATAAGTTCACACCCGCACAGTGCACAAGAAACGAAAAGGGTATCCTTGTTCCCCCACCTCTTCGTTTTGACATTCTTGAAGAAGTTGAAAAGAGACTTCCCGGATTCCCGATTGTTCTTCACGGTGCTTCTTCCGTATCTCAGGAAGCAGTTAAGGAAATCAACGAAAAGGGCGGAAAGATGCCTGACGCTATCGGTATTCCCGAAGAACAGCTTAGAAAAGCTGCAGGTATGGCAGTATGTAAGATCAACATCGACTCTGACATCAGACTTGCTATGACAGCAGGTATCCGTAGAGTATTTGCTGAAAATCCCTCTGCATTCGACCCCAGAGAATATCTTAAGGTTGGTAGAGAAGAAGTTCGCAAGATGGTTGCTCATAAGATCGTAAACGTTCTCGGTTCCAACGGCAAAATGTAATTAAACCTTTGGTGCGGATTTTGGTTTATGATCTACACGGAAAACTATAGAATTAGCAGCCACAACTGTGATTTCAACGGCGTGGTAAGACCGTCGGAGATACTTCGTTATATGCACGAAACAGCAAATCTTCAAATGAAGAAATACGGCCCGTCAAATGATGAGCTCAGAGCTGATAACAAAGCATTCATTCTTAGTAAAATAAACCTCAGCTTTTACAGGGAGCTCTACGCATTTGATGAAATACGTGTTGAGACATGGGCGGTTGAGAGCAAAGGGGTAAGTTTTTACCGTTGTTCAAGAGTGTTCAGAGACGAAGATTTGGTTGCGGAAATGGTTGCGGTGTTCGCCCTTGTCGATATAGAGACAAAGAGGCTGTGCCGAGTAAGCGATGTTGAGTTTGGATTTGATGCCGAACCCAATATGCTTGAGCTTGATATGCCGGCAAGATTCAGAATCCCTGCTGAAGTTGAGCTTGGACTTATCGGTGAGTACTCGGTAAACTACAGCGATACCGACGTAAATATGCATATGAATAATACCAATTATCTTGATGTGTATTGCGATTATTTGCCTAACTGTAAGAATAACAGAGTTATTACGGCGATTATAAATTATCAGGCAGAGGCTCCTTTGGGTGCTACGGTAAAGATATATCGCGGCGAGGACGAAGACGGTTATTATTTCAGAACGGTAAGAGATGACGGAAAAGTCAATTCCGAAAGTCTGATTATGACCGACAGAAGATAAATAAAAAATCCCGATTGAAAAAATCGGGATTTTTTTAATGAATAAATAATATTACGTTTTTTGCTTTGAAAGGCAGTTTTATTTTGTGTCAGTATCAAGCTTTACCTCGATTGAACCTTCTTTGGTTTCAAATTCTTTTATGCATTTTCTGATAAGATAAAGGATTTGCCCGTTTGCTGAACGACCTTCATATTTTGAAATATAATGTAATTTATAGTGTAATTCGGGGTCAATCTCGATTCCTAAATGTTTGTTATTTTTATTTCTCATTGTTTTACTCCACAAAAAATCTTATTATAAGTATATTTTAAGATTATTTTGTGGTATAATGTTTGGAGTATACTTGAAATAAGTATACTTTATTTTTCAATGAGGAGTTTTTTATGAGAGTAGCAATAGTAGGTTCAAGAAATCTAATTGTGGAGGATTTGAAAAAATATATACCGGCTGATTGTACGGAAATAGTATCCGGAGGTGCTGAGGGAATTGATAAGTGTGCAAAGAAATATGCAAACAAGTCAAATATAGTTATTAAGGAATTTATTCCGGAATATAACAAGTACGGAAGAAGTGCCCCGATAGTAAGAAATAAGTTGATAGTGGATTACGCTGATGAGGTAATTGCTTTTTGGAATGGGAATTCAAAGGGAACAAAGAGCGTAATAGACTATTGTAAAAAGAAAAATAAGAAATGTGTTGTTGTTCTGTGTTAAAAAAGCATTTGTTATAACTAAGTTGTTGACTTTACAACTCTTGTTTGTTATACTATATATATTAAATGATATATCAATGAGAGGTCGGTTATTATGAAATGGCTTATAGCGTCGGATATACACGGTTCGGCTTATTATTGCGAGAAACTGCTCAGTGCTTTTGAGAGAGAAAAGGCTGATAAGCTTTTGATTCTCGGTGACGTTTTGTATCACGGTCCCAGAAATGATTTGCCTGTCGGGTATGAACCAAAAAAGGTTATTGATCTTCTGAACAATATGAAAGACAGAATAATGTGCGTTAGAGGCAACTGTGATACCGAAGTTGACCAAATGGTCTTGAAATTCCCTGTTCTTGCGGATTACGGTATTATAACCGTAGGAGACAGAATGATATATGCTACTCACGGACATAAATACGGTCCCGATAATCTTCCCCCCTTGCAAAAGGGTGACGTGTTGCTTTTTGGTCATATTCATATACCGAAGTGCTACGAGGAAGAGGGAATATTGATTTTGAATCCGGGCTCTGTATCTATCCCGAAAGAGAACTCAGAACATTCATATATGTTGCTTGACGGCGACAAATTAACGTGGAAAAACCTTGAGGGAAAAGAATATAACAGTTTTATTCTCTGATTTACAGTGAAAATGTCGATGGGAGGGTGTTTTTATGAATATACTTCATATGAAATATGCAGTAGAGGTTGCAAAGGCGGGGTCTATTAATAAGGCTTCCGAGGTGCTTTTTGTTGCTCAGCCGAACTTGAGCCGAGCTATAAAAGACCTTGAATCCGACCTTGGTATTACTATATTTGACCGTTCCGCAAAGGGAATGGTGCTGACTATTGAGGGAAGAGAATTTTTGAATTATGCTCAGCAGATTTTGCACCAGATTGATGCCGTTGAGCATTTGTATAAGCACGGTAAGGCACAAAAACAAAAGTTCTCTGTTTCAGCTCCCCGTTCGGGATATATTTCCGAGGCGTTTTCTCACTTTTCAAAACATATTGATACGACAAATGCCGAGGTTTTTTATAAGGAAACTAACTCCTGGAGAGCGATAAACAATATTCTTGCATCTGACTATAACCTTGGGATAGTCAGATACGCCAAGGAATATGACAAGTATTACAAGATAATGCTCGAAGAAAAGGGA
>JAFQOB010000213.1 GCA_017395725.1 Clostridia bacterium | reverse complement strand
TGTGAGTGTGTTGGGGTCAACAAGCTCTGCTGCTGAAGAGTTAACTGCAAACAAGGAAGCAATGATTGCAACTGAAAGTGCTACAACCAAAAGTTTTGCAAATTTTTTCATCGTTATAAATCTCCTTTTTAAATTTTTGTTGTTTTATAACTATTGGTATTATACACTATAGAATTGTCTTTTGCAATATCTATTTTAATTTTTGAGCTTATTTTTTCATTATTTTATTCACTAAAAAGAGTCATTTATTAATATTGTACATATCGTTTTGGTATTTATACACAAAACATTCGGCAAAGCCCCAACCTCTCACTACTATAAAAACCTTATGTTGTAACCGTCACCAACATAAGCACACAACATAAAAGCTTTCCTTTCCGCATTTAGCGGGAAGGAAAGCTTTTTTATACTTCTTTTATGCTATAAGCATTTCGCCTACGACATGCGCAAGGATTGCATCCACGTCGGCACTGTCAGTTCCGTTAATTTCATCAACGTCTCCCGCAAATTCGCGTATATTACTTCCAAAAGAACCATTGTTGGTGACAGCTTTTTGGGTCATAAGTGCATCATATACCGTTACTGTTCCGTCGCCGTCGATATCGCCTTTGACTGCAATCTCCAAAATATACTCACCAATCGTAGCCCTGCAGCCCGTACCTATAACGCCATTTGGGGATTTAATCGCTACGTCTGCCTCTTCTATCATCGCTTCAAATTCAGAAACTGTTATCGCCTTTCCATCAGCCAGGGTGGGAGATACTATAACAGGAATATTCTCGGCTACTTTTCCAATTTTTAAACCTGTTCCCTCTATCAAGCTTTCTATATATTCAAGACCGGCTTCCGGCGCTGAAGGATCGTAATTTTCAATCAATCCCTTTAACTCTTCTGCCGTGACACCTGCGGGGTATTTAACATCTGTAATATCAGCAATAATACTATTAGCAAATGCAAGGTCAATCTTTTTTCCCGTCCAATCGGAGAAGTCAACTGTGCATTCTGCGGGCAAATTGTTTGTTGCGGCAAAAGCAGCCTGATTGATGGCATATGCGTTCTTAAAATCACCGCCGTTAATCTTCAACATAACCTTGCCGTCTGTGTTAAGCATACCGGTAGCACCTACGCAGTTAATATCACCCTCGTAAGTACCGCCGTTAATTGTAATATTTACGTTACCGGAGAAACCTGCTTTTTGGCGAACCGTACCGGAAACAATACCAAGAACCTTTGTCGTTCCGCCAAGGGTAAGATTTACGTTAGCATTTTCCATTTTTTGAGTAGCAACTGTTCCCCACACACCGCCTGTAATATAGTTATAAGTACCGGACAAAACTGTAAGATTTGTGGTTGCATCTTCACTTCCGGAGTATCTGTGGCCGGCAGCCAAGCTTATGTAGTCTTGTGCAATTCCTTCTACCATCGAATTGAGAGGATAGCAGTTTACCCCCTCGCCTATCAACGTGCGATATTCGCCAAATGTAATTGCACGGTCATAAGCCGCCGTTGCAATATCAACGTTTTCCCAAACGGAGGATCCGCGAACCGATAACATCGCCGGACTATCTATTATAATTTTCGCACCGGCTGTTTCACGATAGTCAACACCGTCGTAAACAGAAGTAATCTTAATAACGTTATCTCCAAAAAAAGCTGTATACACGTCCCTTTCATAACTGCCCGAACCGTAACTTTCACCGACACCAAAATATACGGGACCGCAGATAACGATTGTACCGCCTGTTTCAGCGAGAATTTCAGTCGCCTGATAGAAAGCTGTCTGAAGATGCCATTTGGGATGGTCAGCATCGGGATCAAAATTTTCATGATCAACAGTCCACATAGGATTTGAAGCGTCAGAGCCTGTACCATCTCCATCCGGCTGACCGATAATGTTGTTGTTTTCATCTCTTGGAGCATCTTTGATAAAGATAACTCTGTCACTTCCGGGTTGAAGTGTATTGGGGTCAACAATCTCTGCCGCCAAAGAACTCGCTACAAACAAGGAGGCAATGATTACAACTGAAAGAGCTAAAACCAATAATTTTGCAAATCTTTTCATAGTTTTAAATCTCCTTTTGAATATTGTTTCAACATTTGCATTGCTTAACTATTGATATTATACACTATAAACCATCTTCTTGCAATACATATTCTTTATCTAAAAACTTTTCGTCATAATATCACTATAATGCAATCAGTTTTGGTGCAAATAAAACAAAAACAACCCCGATTAAATCGAGGTTGCTTTTCATTTTAGTCTAAGTTAAGCTTATTTCTTTTTCTTAGAAACAATAATACCAACTACTACGCCTGCAATTACTACTACTGCTACGATAGCAATAATAATAACTGTCATATTGGAACCGCCCTCTTCACCGTCATCTACAACGGGAGCTGCTGTTGCGGGAGCCTTTGTCTCTTCATCATCGGGCTCTGTAGCTGTGGGAGTTGTTGCTGCAGGGGTTGATTCTGCGGGAGTTGTTGCAGGAGGAGTTGTCTCTTCGGGCTCAGTTTCAGCGGGCTTATAGCTATCTATAAGAGCCTGGAATTCGGAAGCATCAACACCTGCGGGGAGCTTGATATCTGTAATATCTGTAATTACAGAGTGAGCAAATGCAAGGTCAACCTTTTCGCCTGTCCAACCTGAGAAGTCAACTGTGCATGCTGCGGGCATATTGTTTGCTGCACCCATAGAAGCCTGGTTGATAGACCATGCATTCTTGAAATCACCGCCGTTAATCTTAATGTTAACGATACCGTCTGTATTATTCATACCTGTAGGTCCAACACCGTTAATGTCGCACTCGTAAGTACCACCGTTAATCGTAATGTTTACGTTACCTGAGAAGCCCATCTTAGCTTGAACTGTACCAAATACCTGACCGAGAACTTTTGTTGTTCCGCCGAGTACAAGGTTTACGTTAGCGTTTTCCATAACAATGGGTTTGTCGCCGGATGTTGCTACTGTACCCCAAGCACCACCGGTAATAAAGTTGTAGGTACCGGACATAACTGTAAGTGTGGGGTTTTCATCCTTACTTGCAGCATATCTGTGTCCTGAACCAAGGCTGATGTAGTTTGTGTTTACGCCTTCAAATGCTTCGTCTGTAGGATAGCAGTTTACACCTTCGCCAACGTATGTGCAATATTCATCGAATGTAATTGCACGGCCGGTAGCTGCTGTAGCGATATCAATGTTTTCCCAGATAGAAGAACCGAGAATGGATACCATTGCAGGAGCATTAACGATCATCTTAGCACCTGCTGTTTCACGGTAGTCAACGCCATTGTAAACTGATGTAAACTTAATTACATTGTTACCAAATTTTGCTGTAAAAGTATCTCTTACAGATGCACCGCTGCCCCAGCATTCAAGTTCGCCAAAGTATACGGGACCGCAGATAACGATTGTACCGCCTGTTTCAGCGAGCATTTCAGTTGCCTGATAGAATGCTGTCTGGAGGTGGTAATTGGGGTGAGCTGCGTCGGGAGTGAAGTCTTCATGGTCTGCAGGCTTCAAGGGGTTATCGGCATCTGTACCTGTACCGTCACCTGCGAGCTCGCCTGTTACTACATAGTTTTCGTCTCTGGGAGCGTCTTTGATAAAGATTACCTTTTCGCTTCCGGGAACGAGTTTTGTGGGATCAGCACCGGGTTCGGTTGCGGGAGCTGCAAATACGCTTACTGCAAACAAAGATGCAACCAAAGCTACTGTCAATGCCAAAACCAAAAGTTTTGCAAAGTTTTTCATAATAAAACTCTCCTTTATAATTTTTTCGGATTTTGCTTAAAACTGATATTAAAGCTACCGATATATTTAACGGAAATATTATACCATCTTTTTTCCTTTTTTTCAATTGGTTTTTATCATTTTTGTTACTTTAAACAAAAACAAAGTTGTTTTTTTGTACACCAAACCAAACCTACTATTTTTATAAATAAATAGACTTTCATTTTCTTAACACTACTTCATTTTTTTATACAAAAAAGACTGTTCCCTTAATAAAGAACAGTCTTTTTAATTATTTTTAAATTTTATTTCTTTTTCTTTGCAAGTAAAACTATTATCGCAACGCCAAGTCCGCCCAATACAACAACTGCGGCAATAATAACTATAATAAGCACAAGGGTAAGGTTGCTGCCTTCCGCAGGCTCATTGGGAACAGTGTCATCCTTTTCGTTCGCATCAGTCTTATCTTTTTCGCTTTCAGCAGGTGATTTGTCATCTACAACAGAAGTCGCTGCCTGAGTCTCTGCTGTTTCGGGAGCTTTAGTCTCAGGAGCCGTAGTCTCGGGAGTCATTACATCTCCTGCCAATGCAATAAGCTCTGCTTCCGTTACTCCTTCGGGAAGCTTAACTGTATCAAAATCAAGGGAAAGTGCAAAAGCACGTGCCAAATCCGCCTTTTCTCCGGTATATCCCGAATAGTCGAGAATCGATAATGCCGGCGTATTATTTGCCATAGAGGGAGCAGCTTCGCATATAGACCACGCTTCGCTGAAATCTCCGCCGTTTATGATAAGATCAACGGTTCCGTCTGTATTAGTCATTCCTGTGGGGCCAACACCAAAAATATCACACGCATATTTACCGCCGTTTATTGTAATATTAGCGTGTCCGCTGAAGTCCGTATTTTTTCCGATAGTTCCGTTAATTGCACCAAGAACAGTAGTTGTTCCCTCAAGAGTCAAGTACGTAGTAGCATTGGTCATTTCCTTGCCTATGGAAACACCCCAAAGTCCACCGACCACCTTATTGTAAGTTCCCGACTGAACTGTAAGAGTAGGAATCTGATCGTCGCCTCTGGCATATCTGTGTCCACCTGAAAGGCTTACATAATTCGCCGCAACCTCATTATAAGCAGGATCTGCCGGATGGGTATCCACTCCTGCGCCAATCAAGGTAGGATGGCTTCCAAAAGAAATAACTCTTTCGGTTCCAATTGTCTCGATTGTTATATTTTCCCAAACAGAAGAACCCATTACTCCGATTTCAGCAGGTGTTTCAAGGGTAATTTTCGCTCCTGCGGTCTCTCTATAGTCAACGCCGTTGTAAACCGACGTAAACTTAATTACCTTTTTGGTTCCCCATTTGTAAGTAAATACGTCCTTGGTTGTTCCGCCCGAGCCATAACTTTCGTTAAGTCCAAGGTGAATAGGTCCGCATATTACTATCGTTCCACCGTCATCTCCCAACACCTCAGTTGCCTGATAAAATGCTGTTTGAAGATGATTCTGAGGAGCAGAATCAGCAGGATTATAACCTTCATGATCCGAAGGAATGTATGGGTTATCTGCATCATAACCGCTTCCGTCTCCGCTTAATTTTCCTCCGGCAGGAGCATCCTTAATAAATATTACTCTGTCGCTGGTAGGTGCAAGTGTCGTAGGATCAACACGTCTTGCCGCCTCTGCAGCAGATACTGAAGTTACTGCCATTGCAACCACTACAACTACAATAAATGCAGCAAACAATAGTTTCATCGTTTTTTTCATAGTTTTTTTACTCCTTCTCACGTTAATAATGTGATTTATTATTGATTTTACCATTTACGAACAACACAAATCAAGGACTTTATTTTACTAATAACTCAAAAAAAATGTCCTTATTTGCATTCTTTGTACTCTATAGGGCAATTATTTATGCGATGCAATCTTAAGCATCTTTTCCACCTCTCTGCCTATTATATCTGCCATTCGCAAAAATCCCGCGTCGTTCGGGTGTGCTCCGTCAACGGTATACACGTTTCCGTATCTTCCGCCAAACATAGTGTTTCCGTCAATGTAGCTTACAAGATTGTCCCCCTGTGAAAGAGCATACATATAAGTATCAAATATTATCTGCTTACGCTTTATAAGATCATCGCTCGGATAGTGAACCTTTACCCCTGTAACAAACACTATGGGTGTATCGGGATTCTTCTCTCTGTACGTCTTATATAAAGGCAAATGTGTGGCTTTCAAATGCTCTGCATTAGGCGCATTATAGTCATAATCGCACACAAACACGGATACGTCAAGGGTTGCAAGATAGTCAGCCATCGCCTGTTCTCCCTTTGCGCTTCCCGAGAAACCTAAATTTATATGGTCGCAATCAAGGTCATGGGAAATAATCGACTGATAACTGTTACTCGGTTTTGATGCACATCCGCCCTGCGTTATGGAAGAACCGTAATAAAGTACGGGTTTTGCATACTTATACTTATCCCCGCTTTCAACGTATGAACCCATTCTAAGTCCAACGTAAAGCTCGTCAACCCTGTTATAAAGGGGGAAATTTATCTCAAAACAACGTCTTTTTTTGCCTTTGAGATATGCTATAGATTCATATCCGTCGGTCACATCCTTCGGGGGGACAAAAGTCTTCACATAAGTGCAGGTTCCGTCTTCAACCTCATATAAATCAAACCCCGATGCTCCCGTTCTCGGCATATGAGAAAAGTTTCTCACCATAGGAAATACGCACTTTATCGCTACGTAATCTGAATCTGTCGTAAAACGCACTCTTCCGCCGGCAGTATTAAAGTTTAACGAAGCAACGCCTTTGCTCACCGTTTCCGCAACCTTTTCCGGCATTCTTTTAAATACGTCAAGCTCTTCAAGATACAGCCCATAAAGGTCAAATGGCGCTTTTTTTACGTCATAAAACACTATATCTTTCTCTTCCAAAGTTGTCTTTACCTCAAGATTTTTGTCAACTTTCGCAATATCGTCTTCAATTATTTTTTTCTCTTCTGCCATTTTGATACCCCCATTTTCGTGTTTTCTGTTTCTGTTTTTTATTTTATCATACCGAATAAAAAAGTCAATAGCGAAAATCGCTTGACAATTGCCGACATTTAATGCATAATAATAAGGATAGAATTATTATTATTTAAAGAGGTTCGTAAATTATGGCTAAAGACAAAAAAATGGTAGAGGACATAACCTCTATGGACGTTGACTTCGCCCAATGGTATACCGATATCTGTAAAAAGGCGGAGCTTATAGAATACACAAGCGTTAAGGGTTGTATGGTTATCAGACCTTACGGATACGCTATTTGGGAACTCATACAGAAAACTCTTGACTCTATGTTCAAAGAACTCGGTCACGAAAACGTTTGTATGCCTATGTTTATCCCCGAAAGTCTGCTCAACAAGGAGAAAGACCACGTTGAAGGCTTTGCTCCCGAGGTTGCTTGGGTTACTCACGGCGGCAAAGAACAGCTCGAAGAAAGACTCTGCGTTCGTCCTACCTCCGAAACCCTCTTCTGCGAACATTATGCAAATATCATTCACTCATACAGAGACTTACCTAAGCTTTACAACCAGTGGGTCAGCGTTGTAAGATGGGAAAAAACAACAAGACCCTTCCTCCGTTCAAGAGAATTTCTCTGGCAGGAAGGTCACACCATTCACGCAACGGCTGAAGAGGCAATTGCTGAAACAGAGCAGATGCTCAACGTCTACGCAAAATTCTGCGAAGAATATCTTGCAATGCCTGTAGTTAAAGGCAAAAAGACAGAGAGCGATAAGTTCGCCGGTGCTGTTTCCACCTACGCTATTGAAGCTTTGATGCACGACGGAAAAGCTCTTCAGGCAGGTACTTCCCACTACTTCGGTGACGGCTTTGCTAAAGCATTTGACATTATGTACACCGATAAAGAAAACAAAAAAGTATATCCCCACCAGACAAGCTGGGGCGTTACCACAAGACTTATAGGCGCTATCATTATGACTCACGGCGACGACTCGGGACTCGTTCTTCCTCCCGCTGTTGCTCCCGTTCAGACTGTTATCATTCCTATTGCACAGCACAAGGAAGGCGTACTCGAAAAATGTGCAGAGGTTCGCGACAGACTTGCTAAGCAGTTCAGAGTTAAGCTTGATGATACCGACAACTCTGCAGGCTGGAAGTTCTCCGAATATGAAATGAAGGGTGTTCCCGTACGTCTCGAAATGGGTCCCCGTGATATTGAAAACAATCAGTGTGTTCTCGTTACAAGACACGACAGACAGAAATATATCGTTTCTCTCGACAACCTTGAAGCAGAGGTTGCGGAAAAACTCCAGATGGTTCGCGACGGTATATTCCAAAAAGCTCTTGAAAACCGCGAAAAACACACATACGAATGTAAATCTATTGACGAAATCAACGCCAAGCTTGCCGAAAACGGCGACGGCTTCGTAAAAGCTATGTGGTGCGGTGACGAAGCTTGTGAAGACAAGGTTAAAGAGCTTACCGGCGTTGGTTCAAGATGTATTCCTATGGACGGCGAACACTTCAGCGATACCTGCGTATGCTGCGGCAAAAAAGCAACGCACATGGTTTACTGGGGTAAAGCATATTAATTTTTAATAAAAGGTAATAATTATGTTCAAATACCGAAAAAAATTCGGCAAAAACAAAACATCGTTCGACTATACTACGGCTGTTATAGCAATAGTATTGTCCGTCTTCGGCGTTTTTATGGTTGCAAGTGCAACGAGGGGCGAAAACACCTCCTACGTTACCAAGCAAGCCTTTGCGGTTTTTCTCGGTATTTGTTTTATGCTTATCATATCCTTTATAAACTACGAAATTTTCCTTAATACCAAGCTGTGTATCGCCCTGTTTACCGCCTCCACCGCCGTGCTGGTTCTAACACTTTTTATCGGTGTCGGTCAGG
>JAFQOB010000018.1 GCA_017395725.1 Clostridia bacterium | reverse complement strand
TCACTTATCACTTATCACCCCTCACTTTTCCTTGCCTTCCCTCAAGGTTAAGGCTTTTTTATTATCTACCTTTCTTTCAAATACAAATTAAAAACGACGCACTTTGGTGCGTCGTTTATCGCTTTTTTATTTTTCTAATTCCGTTACAAGCCAAGGAACGTCCGAGGTCAACGTATCGTAAACCACTCTTAAATCCACGTGTCCGTAATCGTGTACGATTCTGTTTCTTAAGCCGGATATATCCGTCCACGGTATACTCTTATGGGCAGCTCTGTATTCTTCTGAAAGCTTTCTTGCATTTTCCTGCACTTGAATAAGTCGAAACAGCATAGAGTCAAGTAAAATCTCGTTTCCTTCAAGATCCTGCTTAGAAACACCCTGCATATGCCGGGCGATAAATTTAAGGTCGGTAAGAATCTTTTCTACGTAAAAGCTATCGTTTTTTATGTTATCCATAAATTCTTATTCCCTCCTTTAGTATATCGTCAAGTAATTCCTTGTTGTTATTTAATTGCTCCGTATCAAGAAGATCCACTTTTTTATGCAGCTCCTGTCTTAATTTCTCAGCTATTCCAAAAAACCGCAATCCCGTTATCTCTGTAGATATGAGTATGTCAACGTCGCTCTTTTCCGTAGCCCTTCCCCTTGCGTAAGAGCCAAAAAGAATACAATATTTCACATCATATTCATCAAATACCCTTTTACACGCGTTTTTTATTTCATCAAGGGATAAAATCCCGTGCTCCTCATCAAGCTCTATATATTTTTCAAGCTGCTCAACCATATACTTGTATTTATTGGTTTTTGCTCTTTCCTCATCTGTTTCATACATCTTATATGAACGCACGGAAACTCCCAAAATGTCGCTTGCCTGCTGTTGTGTAAGTCCCTTTGAAGTCCTTATTTCTTTAAGAATTCGCATTTCATCCCCTCCTTACACTTATATATTATCATTTTTGCACTTTTTTGTCAAGAATAAAAGTGCAAATTTTGCACTTTTTTATTTTTGCAAAAGTGCAAAATCATTTAAGCAAGCTATAATAAAACCTTCTTCTTGAAAGGGCGAGATAGGAATAGTAGACCAAAGCGTATAAAAGATAGGCAATCAGATAGCCAATGGGGCGAAGCGTAAAAAATCGCCTTAAGTAAAATATGCCCTCGAAAGGGAAGAGCCAAAAAGCGGAATCGAAAGCCACGTGTAATAGGGTAACAATTAAAAGAGCTATTAAAACGGTATACTCCTCTCCTTTAAAAAATCCTGAAAGATCGTCAAAAATTCCGTTATATCCGTTTTTTTCAAAATAGCAGATCATATCCTCTTTTTTTCTTTGCGTAGAAAAATGCTTTATATACACGCTTATCATAGGAATAACGGCAGCTGTAAAAACAGCCACAGGGGTGGCTGTTTTATTAAAGCTTATGTTTGTTATTTTACAGGCAAAGCTTATAAGGTAAAGCATAAATAAGCCCAGTAACGAGGATGCTGTTATAATCACAGCGTCTTTAAATATTTGTTTCATTAAGTATAGTATATATCCTCTCCGAGTTTCTTTTTCTGCTAAGACGGAAGGAAAAGAAAATATCCTCGATCCACCAGACGTAGGAAAGAAGCTGCAGGGCAAAGCCAACTGTTCCGAATCCGCCAAAAATATAACCCACAATGCCCAAAGCGAGCTTTCCTATTCCAAGCCGTTTATCCTCTGCGTAAAACCTATCCACACCGAAAATTCCTAAAAAAACTGACAAAAGTACGGTGACGTGTACGCTTTTTAGCTTTAACTGTCTTATTTTCTGATATTTTTCTTCACTTACGTTTTCTGTCTTAAGGCATATTTCTCGGTAGGCTTCCTTTGGAAGATGCTTCTTTATTTTTTCTAAGTATGCCTGCCTTGTATTACTTGTCATTGTCCTCTCCGTTAAGCTCCGTAAGCCTTTTGTTTATTTTTTCTATATGCTTTCTCTGTATTATTTCTATTGCCACCCATACCCCAAGCCATATAAGACCGTAGGCTATAAACATCGCTACTGTTGCAATGATGTTTTTTGGATATTTGTAAACCAGAAGAGCAAGAAATCCTATAAGCATAGTTCCAAACACGGTAAGCAGTCTTTTTGATGTTTTTCCAAGATCTGTATTACTTATATATAAGCAATACGCGGACACACCTATACTTATAATAGCAAGCAACCGTCCAAACTCAACGGAATAAATTTCGGGATCAATAAAATTAACAAAAAGGAAAACCAAAAAGTTTAATCCAAGGGTCCAGAGAATAATATTTATATAGCTTTTTTTCATACTTATACCCCCAATTTTTTACGAATTTCAGCCACGTATCCGCGGGAAATCATAATTTTCTCCCCATTTGCCAACGTTCCGAGCAGGCGGGAGTTCTTCTCTCTTTTTATGCTTTTAAGCTTTTTTAAATTTACGATAGCCGTCTTTGATACGCGGACAAAGTAGGTGTCACGTAAGCCCTCCTCCAAATTATAAAGTCGGCTTTGGCTCTTGTATACCGTTTTGTCGGTGTAAAAGAAGATGCATCCCTCCACACTTTCAAAATATAATATTTCAGAAAGAGGGATAAAAAAGGTTTCTCCGTCTATCTCTCCCGCAAGATTTTTTCCTATTACGCTGATAACGGATATTATTTCCTGTACCTCGTGGCTTATGGCTCTGCATTTTATAACCACCTCAGGCTCTTTATATAATTCATTTTTGTCAATGGTTATCTTCATTTCAGTCCTCCTATGCTCACTTTCTCTCTCTGACTATAGTTTACTTTATGAAGAAAACAAAGTCAAGCAAAAATCCGTAAGTTGCATTTTTTAAGGTGTAGGATGCAAAAAAAATTTACCAAAAAGCCTTCACCTTAAAGAAATAATAGCCTTCCCCTTGAGGGTGAACGAAGGCAAATCAACACGGTGTGTTAATTTGTCGAGTGTGTAACCAAAGCAAGGAGCGTCGAAGCCAAGTGTATCGAGG
>JAFQOB010000212.1 GCA_017395725.1 Clostridia bacterium | reverse complement strand
GGCGGTTTATCAGAAAGAGCTTAAAGCTTATTTTAACAACCTTTTTGGATATCTCTACGTTGCAATAGTGCTTCTCTTTATGGGAATCTTTGCTACGTTCTATCATTTCTCAAATTATCTTGTTGCTGATATTGCATATTCTCTCGACAATCTTGCTATTGTTGTTATGTTGGTATCTCCCCTTTTGACTATGCGTATTATCGCTGAAGAGAGACAGAGAAAAACAGACCAATTGCTTTATTCTTTGCCTTTGTCCGTTACTTCTACGGTAGTTGCAAAATATCTTGCGATGGTTACGGTTTACCTGGTGCCTATGCTCATTATCAGCATATATCCTTTCGTAATGGCAGCCTTCGGTGTTGTTAACTTCGCACGTACATTCGGTTCAATACTCGGATTCTTCCTTATGGGCTCTTGTCTTTTGGCTATAGGAATGTTTATTTCTTCGTTGACCGAGAATCAGATAGTATCGGCTATAATATCTTTCGTAACTATGCTTGTTATCTATTTCTCCGGCTCCATAGCGCAGATGATTCCCGCAGACTCTATGTCTTCATTTGTTGCGATTACCGTACTTGTAGTTATTCTCGGAATCGTGGTTTACATTATGGTTAAAAACTACGTTGCGGCTCTTGCGGTTATGGCAGTATTTGAAGTGGTTCTCGCTGTTTTCTATAAAATTAACGTAACTGCTTTTGAAGGCTTGTTTGCAAAAATCGTCGGTTGGATATCTGTTTACGAAAGATGTGCAAGTTTTTATAACGGCATATTCGATTTGACTTCCATAATATATTTCCTTTCGGTTAGCTTCCTGTTTGTATTCCTTTCTATACAGGCAGTTGAAAAACGCCGTTGGAGCTGATAGGAGGTATTTATAAATGAAAAAGTTGAAGCTTAATACAAAATATCTTAAAACAGGTGGTTATTCCGTTCTTATATCCATAGTTGCTATAGCTATTGTTATTGTGTTAAACCTTTTTGCAAACACTTTGCCTACAACCTGGACAAAGCTTGATATGTCATCGGGCGATATGTTTTCTCTGGGTGAACAGTCCGTTGAGCTTGTAAAGGGTGTTAAAGACGATATCACAGTATATTACGTTGTTGAACACGGTAATGAAGATACAAACGTTCAGACTATGCTTGACAAATACAGTGACCTTTCAAAAAAGATTACTGTTAAGAACGTTGACCCTGCACTTAATCCCGCATTCCTTACAGGCGATAAATCCAGCGTTGAGGCGGGTAGTATTATCGTTGAAAGCGCAAAAAGAAACAAGGTAATAAAGAATATTGATATCTATTACCCCGGTGTGACTATGGAACAGCTCGAACAGTATTATTTGCAGTACCAAAGTCTGCCAAGTGCTACAGGATTTGATATGGAAAACCTTATGACTTCCGCAATCAACTACGTAACAACAGATGTTCTTCCCATAGTTTATACGCTTACAGGACATGGTGAAGATGAACTTTCAGATACCTACAAGGGTTATCTCAGCAGTGAAAGCTTTGATGTTAAAGAGCTTAATCTTGCTACACTTGAAGCTGTACCCGAGGACTGTGATGCTATACTCGTAAATCTTCCCGATAAGGATATTTCCGAAGAAGAGGCAACAAGACTTCTTGATTACCTCAAAAAAGGCGGAAAGATGTTCTTTATTTCATACTTTGCAAACACTGCCGAAGCAAAGCATACAAATATGCAGTCGGTTCTTGACTATTACGGTGTTTCTGCGGTTGACGGAAGCTTGTTTGAAGGCGACAGCAATCTTCATTATCCTCAGAGACCCTTCGTTCTCCTTGCTCAGTACGGTAAACATGAAATTGTTAATCCTCTTGCGAACTATACTATGTTTTTAGGCTATTGTCAGGGTATTAAACAGAGTGATGATATCCGTGATACAGTAACGGTTACCCCACTTCTTTCAACCTCTGATAAAGCTTACTCAAAGGTTAATCTTAACAGCTCCGTATCTTCTAAAGAAGAGGGCGATATTGAAGGCCCCTTTGATTATGCAGTTGCTATAATGGATAAAAATGAAGACGGTAGCGAGGCTAAGATAGTTTGGATAACATCTCCTATGATAGTTGATGCTGCTTCCGATCTTTTCGGCGGTACTCTTAAGGGAATGTTTGTAAACACATTCGGCTGGTTGTGCGATAAGGATGATGCTATTTCTATCCCCGCTAAGACTATTGAACAAGAGACTCTTAACGTTTCCGAGGCTCAGGGTAATCTTCTGGCTGTTGTATTCACCATTATACTTCCTATAGCCGCTATTGCAGTTGGCTTCGTTGTATGGATGCGCAGAAGGAGCAGATAATGAAAAAGCTTTTTAAACTTATTGTTCTTTTAGTAGTTTTGGCAGGACTTATCGTTGGATATGTTCTTTACAGCAATTACGTTGCAGAACAGGAAAACCAAAACACCGAAGAGCCTGAAGATACTACTGTAAACATTCTTTCGATAGAAGCGTCAAGTGTTATTTCTATCGATTACGAATATGACGAAGAAAAAATTATGCTCAAGAAAAAGGGCGACAAATGGTTGTGGGTAGAGGATGAAGAGTTTCCTCTTGAACAAAGCTATCCCGAGTATATGCTTGATGCGCTTACAAATATTGTTGCTGACAGACTTATTGCTGAAAATCTTGACAATGAGGCTGACTTCGGTATGGACGAGCCTAACTTCGTTATCAATTATGAGACTTCAAGCGGAGAAAAGTACGTATATACTATAGGTGATTACAATTCTACTGCTGAATGTTATTACTTTAAATCAAGCGTTGCTGACAAGATATATATGACAAAGGATTCTGCAGTAGAGCCCTTTATCTACTATATTCTTGAAATGGCTGAAGTGGATTCGCTTCCCAAGTTTGAGGCAGAAAAGGTTACTTCCGTTGAATATACAGTAGGCGGTAAGACATATACGCTTACCACAAACAGTACGGGTGCTGATTTTTATTCTAAACCTTATAACTACTTCTACGTTGGTGAGAACGGTGTAAAGGTTGCTGCTGACGGTGTTGCTTCAGGTGAATTTTTGAATTCTGTAGAAGCACTTTCTTTGGGAGATGTTATTGCATTTAAGCCTGACGCTGAAAAAATTTCAGCATGCGGACTCAGCGAAGATAAAAGAACTGTTTTGAAGGTTACATTTGACGAAGAGGTTTCTACAGATGGAACAGATACAAGCGTAACCGTTACAAAATCAAACAGTTTCAGCGTTATTGTCGGAAAAAGTGTTGACGAAAACGACAAAGAAACCTATTACGCTATGATTGAGGGTTCTGAGCTTCTTTATGAGCTTTCCGGAGGAAAGTCGTTTTTTGAAGACTTGTCTGCTGATTTTGAATCAAAGCTTATTTGTCCTGTTTCCGTTGACGATACGGTGTCTATAAAAGTAGAAGTGGGAAGTAATGTATATTTCTACAACATCGAAGATGTAAAAAATAATGAAAAGCTTACAGGTGTTTTCAATAGCATAACAAGTCTTTCATTTGTGGGCAAAACGGATAAAGAAAAAGGCGATTTGGTTGCTAAAGCCACTATCGACGTTGGTG
Organism: Clostridia bacterium; assembly: GCA_017395725.1. The sequence goes on along the minus strand of JAFQOB010000212.1, from coordinate 1,986 downwards.
ATAGTGAACTCGTTCTTTCGTTGTTCAATCTTGATGAAAATAATTATATTGCTTCATTTGATAAAGCAGATAATTTGCTTGTTTCTAAAGAAAAGGTTGATAATATTATAAAAGAATTACAGAGCTAATTTTTAAGTGCTGTCCTGATATTAGGGGCGGCACTTTATTTTCGCAAAAAATTGCACTTTTCATTGACACTAATATAAAAAAATGATAATATTGTAGATAGAAATAATGTATTTGGAGGCTATTAAAAATGAGTGATGCGATTTTTGAAAAATACAGCGAAATAGTTGAGAATTATAAAGATTTGATTTTGGATACAGAAAAATATTTGTATGCTAATCCCGAAACAGGCTTTAAGGAATTTAAAACTACGAAATATCTTGAAAACGAGTTTGAAAAACTCGGATACGTTCTTCATAAGGCACAGGGAATTACTGGTTTTTATACCGATATAGATACAGGCAGACCGGGACCTAAAGTTCTTATTTTTGGTGAGCTTGACTCTGTTATTTGTGCAGAACACGAATTTGCCGATAAGGAAACCGGAGCTGTTCACGCTTGTGGACACCATTGTCAGACATCGGCACTTCTCGGTATAGCGGCGGCTCTTAAAACCCCCGGTGCACTTGATGGACTTTCAGGTTCGGTTAAGCTTTGTGCAGTTCCCGCAGAAGAGCTTCTTGAAACCGAATACAGAGAAGAATTAAGAAAACAGGGTATTATCAAATATTACGGCGGTAAGGTTGAGTTTTTATGGAGAGGTTACTTCGACGACTGCGACCTTGCGTTTATGGTACATACAAGAAGTAATTTACCTGCCCATGCAATTGGACTTAAAAAAGGCTCTAACGGTTGTATATCAAAGAATATTGTATATAAAGGCAGAGCTTCTCACGCAGGCGGCGCTCCCCAAAACGGAATAAATGCTCTTTATGCGGCAAATATGGGCTTTAATGCCGTAAACGCGCTCAGAGAAACAATGGTAGACGGCGAATATGCAAGAGTTCATTCCATTATCACAAACGGCGGACAGATGGTAAACGCTATTCCTTCTGAAATTGCTGTTGAGACTCAGGTAAGAGGTATGTCTAACGCTGTTATAAAGAAGGTCAACGATAAGGTAAACAGAGCGTATGCGGCAGCGGCGGCATCTATTGGGGCAAATGTTGAAATACACGACAGACCCGGATATTCTCCCGTTGAAAATGACGATACTATGCTTGATATCGCAGAAAAGGTTGCTCTCAGATGCACTACTCCCGATAGAGTAAGCCGTGATTCAATGCGTGGCGGCGGCTGTTCGGATATCGGTGATATTCAAATGGTAATGCCTGCTCTCCATCCTTACGTTTCAGGTGCTACAGGTTCAAGTCACGGTGCAAAATACTATATAACCGACCCTGAAAGTGCATGTGTATTTTCAGCTAAATTCCAGCTTGTTTTTCTCCATGAGCTTCTTAAAGACGGCGCGGCAGAAGCAAAGAGGGTTATTGCAAATTCCAATCCTACATATAAGACGAAGGCTGAATATTTTGCGGCTATAGACGAGTTCTTTAAGGATAAAGAGGCTGTTATCTATAATGATGACGGTACCGTTACTTTGGATTATTAATTGTATTTATATATTTTAAGGAGCGTATGATATAAAATGCGTAGCGAAATCTTTGAAAAGTACAGCAAGATCGTAGATCAGTACAGTGAAATGATTTTAAAGGCAGAAAGATATATTTTTGCTAATCCCGAGACAGGCTTTAAAGAATTTAAGACAACAAAATACCTTGAAGATGCTTTTGAAGCTTTAGGTTATACACTTCATAGAGCTGAGGGGATTACCGGTTTTTATACTGATATAGATACAGGTAGACCCGGACCTAAAGTTCTCATTTTTGGTGAGCTTGACTCTGTTATATGTGCAGAACACCCCGAGGCTGACAAAGAGACGGGGGCTGTTCATTCATGCGGACACAACTGTCAGTGTGC
>JAFQOB010000211.1 GCA_017395725.1 Clostridia bacterium | reverse complement strand
TTTTAAGGGAGTCAACAGCTTTGTCAACAGCCTTCTGGATACCCTTACGGAGAACCATAGGGTTAGCGCCTGCAGCAACGTTCTTCATACCTTCGTGAATGAAGGCCTGAGCGAGAAGGGTAGCTGTAGTTGTACCGTCACCGGCTGCATCGTTTGTCTTTGTAGCAACTTCTTTAACGAGCTGTGCGCCCATGTTTTCCATAGCGTCGTCAAGCTCGATTTCACGAGCGATGGTAACACCGTCGTTAGTGATAAGGGGAGCGCCGAACTTCTTGTCGAGAACAACATTTCTTCCCTTAGGACCCATTGTAATTTTAACCGTATCAGCAAGCTTATCAACGCCGCGAAGAAGCGCGTTTCTTGCGTCAATACCGTACATAATTTCCTTAGCCATTTGAAAATACCTCCGAAAGATTACCGATTATTCAACAATAGCGAGAATGTCGCTCTGTTTAACGATAATGTATTCTACTCCGTCACACTTAACTTCTGTGCCGGAATATTTGCTTGTAATAACTTTGTCGCCCGCCTTAACGGTCATAACAACTTCTTTGCCTTCAACGATACCGCCGGGGCCAACAGCAACAACTTCTGCAACCTGGGGCTTTTCTTTAGCCGCGCCTGCGAGAATAATGCCGCTTTTTGTAGTTTCTTCAGCTTCGACCATTTTGATAACAACACGGTCTGCCAAGGGTTTGAGTGTCATATTATTTTCCTCCTTAAAAGGTTATAAAATTAAATACGAAATTTGTCGTTAGCACTCGAGGGTCTCGTTTGCTAACACTGAAAGATATTGTATATAATTTCCATATAAAAATCAAGCATAATTATAATTATTAACACTTAATTAACATTTTAACTGCAGAGTCATAATATATCCTCTAAACGAATAAAAATCCATATACAGAAAGGGGCTAACAATATGCAAAGAGTGCTTGATTTTTTTAATACTTATATATTCGGACCGGCGTTGCCCATAGTGATTTTTCTGTCGGGAAGCTTTCTGTTCGTAAAGTACGGCAGTTTTATTATATTCAAGTCGAAGACAGTTATTTCTGTTTTGACAAGAAAAAACAAGGATAGCGGAATATCTCCTTTTAAGACTGCGATGTTAGCACTTGCAAGTACGTTGGGCGTAGGCAATATTGTTGGTGTATCAACGGCAATATTTTCGGGGGGACCGGGGGCAGTTTTTTGGTTAACGTTGAGTGCTTTTGCCGCAATGCCGCTGAAATACGGCGAGGTGGTTTTAGCTATGAAATACCGTAAAAAAGAGGGAAATGAGTACAGAGGCGGGGCAATGTACTATATACGGGAGTGCATAGGTAGTAAACGGTTGTCAGTAGTGTTTGCAATACTGTGTATAGTTAATGCATTTACTGTTGGTAATATAGTTCAGATAAATGCAATGTCAGAATCGCTAAAAACGGTATTTTCTTTAAATCCGTTATATGTTGGTATAGTGACTGCACTCATAATTTTTTTAGCTTTAAAAAAGGGAACAGAGGGAGTTTCAAGTATAACCTCCAAATTAGTTCCTTTTGCGACGGTTTTGTATACTGCGTTTTCGCTTTTTATAATTCTGTCAAATATATCAAGTTTAGGCAAGGTTGCAGTTCTTATTTTTGATAGTGCTTTTAATGTAAGATCGGCTGTTGGCGGTATAGGCGGATATGCAATTATAAGAGCGATGAGATACGGTGTGGCAAGAGGCATAATGTCAAACGAAGCGGGAAGCGGGACTTCACCCATAGCCCATGCGAAATCTAATTTAGATAGTTCTGTAGAGCAGGGCTTTTGGGGAATATTTGAAGTGTTTGCAGATACGGTAATAATGTGTAATTTGACAGCTTTTGTAATACTGTTATCCTTTGATGAATTGGTATTGTCAAAGGGGATCACAGGAATGGAACTTGTAATTGCCGCATACGGAAAATATATGGGCAGTTTTGCCAACGTTGCTATTGCTGTTTCTGTGATGCTGTTTGCCTGTGCAACGGTAATATGTCAAGGTTTTTACGGGGGCGAGTGCGTTTATTATTTAACTAAAAATAAAGGAATAATGAAGCTTTATAGACTTGTATATTGCTTGATTATAATTTACGGAGCAGTTGCCAATAGCGATATTGTGTGGAGTCTGACCGATTTCAATATATCGCTTATGACAGTAATAAATACCGTTTGTTTGCTTGTTGCGTCCCCCATAATAAAAAAAGAGACAGACATATACTTTTCTGTTTTTGAAAAAAAGAAATCCTCCCGAAAAACACGGGAGGAAAGTATGGAATGTGTTATCAGAGAACTTCCAATGCGGAAATGACGTCTATCTTTGCAGACAACTCGTCGAATTTCGATTTTTTCATATTACTTGTAATAAAGGCAAATTCACCGTTGCGTGAAGAAATTGCTTTAACATCATTGAAGATTGCCTTAGTCTGTTCTTCGGTATTTTTCGCACATACGTAATATGCCGATACCTTTTCGTTCATAGGTGCAAGGTCGGTTTCCTCAGCCTTGTTCCAAGTTTGATTCTTGATTTCAGGTCTGCCGGCAATATCGATAATATCAGCAACTACAGCACTTGCTGTGGGCATTTTTCCTGCACCTCTGCCGATAAAGAGAACGTCGTCTACTGCATTGCCGTTGATAAGAACACCGTTGAAAACGTCATCGACTTTTGCAAGAAGATTGTTGTAGGGAACAAGTCTGGGAGCGACGGAAACAGCCATTTTACCGTCAACGTCTTTTGCCTGACCGATAAGCTTTATAGCGTAACCTGCATCTGCGGCATTCTTAACGTCTTCAAGTCTGATTTTAGAAATACCTGTTGTGGATACTTTTGATGGATTAATAAGCTTACCGAAGGCGATAGCGGCAAGAATACAGATTTTTCTGCAAGCATCAATACCTTCTACGTCGGCTGTGGGATTAGCTTCTGCATAACCTTTTTGCTGAGCCTCTTTTAATGCAGCTTCAAAAGTTTTTCCGAAGTCTATCATTTGTGTGAGTATATAGTTTGTAGTACCGTTGAGGATTCCGTTAATAGAGTTGATTTTGTTAGCCGCAAGGCAAGTTTCGAGAGGACGGAGAACGGGAATACCGCCGCCTACACTTGCTTCGAATAAGTATCTTGCACCATTTTCTGCGGCTGTTTTGAGAAGCATATCACCGGCTTCTGCAACTACTTCTTTGTTAGATGTAACAACGGACTTTCCTTTTTTGAGAGCAGCCTCGGAAAAATCAACTGCAGGGTGGAGACCGCCCATAGCCTCTGCAACAATGCTGACTTCGTCATCATTCAAAATAATATTAAAATCGTGAACTACCTTGTCAGCAAAGGGGCTGTCGGGAAAATCGCGAAGGTCAAGAATATATTTAATGTTTATTTCTTCGCCGACCTTGTTTTTTATCAAATTTTTGTTTTGTGTAAGAACCTCGGCAATACCGCTTCCTACAACACCGAATCCTAAAATAGCAACGTTGATCATTTTTTTACCTCTGTAGTTTTTTACTGTGCAAACAGTATTATTGGTTTATGTAATAAATTTGCAACGTAACGGCATAACCGCTTTGAGTTGCGCTAAAGGGACGGAAAGAACGGGAAATAACAGCATTTTCATATTCAGCGTTTACTCTGTCTATGGCTTTATGTATGTTTTCCTCGTAATCTTTATAGTTGTTTGTGAAGATAGGGTAAAGCTCAAAATAAGTTAATCCTTCAGAAACTGCATTTTTGATTTGTAAATATGCCTTATCTTCTATTTCGTCGAGCGAAACAACTTTCGCGTCTTTTGCGGCGTAATAGTTGTTTTCGCTGTTACATTCCGGGAGAACAAAATCCGTATAAATTCTGTGTGTTTTGGCAATAGCGTTGTCGGATAGATTGAAAAATCCGTGAAATGCAAGTTCGGACACAAAATCCACGTCTGCATCGTTCCAGGTACAGTCAATGTGATAATATTCTCCGTCTTGATTGACAACGTTCCATAGATGTGGCTGAACGTCGGTAGCACCCTCGGCTATAATACATTCAATACCGCATCTGTTAAGTAATATTTTGTATGCAGAAGCATAACCGTCGCAAAAAGCGTATTTATCTACTAAGGCTCCGTAAGCCGTATGTGCTGTGGGAACAGAGCCCATCTCCGTATCCGTTTTACCTGCATAGGTACAAGACTTTGTCAAAAAATCGTGTAAGATAACAGCTTTTTCAAAGTCAGAGTCCACGTTCTGTATAAATGCCATAGCGGCTGCGCTTACAGCCTCTATTTCCATTTTCATTTTTGAGAAATCCGATGTGGTGGACAAGTAACCCATAGTAACAGAAGTTTTATAGTCATCGCAGAAAAGCTTGAAAGAATTGGGGTCGAGATAGAAAAGCATAGGGCAGTCAAAGCTGACAGCTTTAGCGACCCTCTTGAACTCATCTTCAGAGTAACGGTAGGGTACTATCTCACTTTCGCCTTCGTGCTTTTCTGCAGCATTTTTAATGCTCTTAAAAAGCAACTGTTCTTTATACGTCAGTTGGTTGAAATAATAGTATTCCTCTATGGTCTCACCGGGGTGATTCAATATTTTTTTCTCATGTGCACGATATCTGACTTCAATTGACACAAAAGAAACCGCCACCCAAAGAACGAGAAAGACTAAAATATAAACGGGAATAAGGAGAAGATGTTTTTTTGTTCTTTTTTTCTTAATATTCACCTACTAAAAAGTATATACTCTTATTTTATAACAAACATTCATTTTGATTACAATACGTAAATTAATATTTATTACACAAAAAAGTGCAATAAAAAAACAAAAAACCTCTTGTAAAATCATTTTCAGTATTGTATAATAAATCTGTATAAATTTAGCAATTAAAAAATTATAATACAATTTTCGGAGGAAAAAATAATGAAAAAAGTTAAATGGGGCGTTATCGGCGCCGGCGGTATAGCTGACCGCCGTACCATTCCCGGCATGATGCTTGCAAACAATGCGGAGCTTGTTGCTGTAATGGAAATTAATATGGAGCTTGCTGAAAAGATTAGAGCAAAGTATGGCTGTAAGTATGCTTATGACAATTATCAGGAGCTTATTGATAACCCTGAAGTTGAAGCAATTTACATTGCATCTCCCGTATTTGCGCACGTTGAACCCGCATTGGCAGTTGCAAAGGCAAAGAAGCACCTTCTTTGTGAAAAGCCCATCGCATTTACTGTTGAAGAGACAAAGAATATTATCAACGCTTGCAAGGAAGCAGGAGTTAAGTATGCTACAGGTTATATGATGAGATTTGGTGCATACCATATGGCTATAAAGAAGCTCATTGCTGAGGGCGGTATTGGTAACGTAGTGTCTGCAAGAGCACAGCTTTCAGGTTGGTTCCCGGAATCAGCTAAGAACTGGCGTCAGGAAAAGAAGCTTTCCGGCGGTGGTGCACTTGTTGATATGGCAGTTCACTGCATTGATATTATCGAGTATCTTACAGGCGC
>JAFQOB010000210.1 GCA_017395725.1 Clostridia bacterium | reverse complement strand
CATTTTTTATTTTAATATTGCGTGTTTGATTCTTGAAAGAAGGGGGCGAATTTTTGAAAATGTTTTTCTCAAATAGAACGTTCTTCTGTTCAGTTGAACGTATATTTTATATAACCTGTTATTGCCGCAGTCGATGTATTTATCGTCTCTGTAAAAACCTTCAAGAATACCGATTATATTTTCGTCCTTTATATCGTACTCATTAAAAAAGTTGTTGTCACCACGAATAATGTAACCGTTTTCAAGAACTTTAATAACCCTATGAAGAACGTATCTTCCGGCTTTGTTTTTATATAGAAGAACATCGTTTTCTTTTGGCTTTTCTTCAAGCTTTTTTACGATTATGGTATCGCGGTTTTGACGTATAAGGGGCATCATACTGAAGCCTTTAGTAAGCTGAGCGAAAACACCGTCTTTTTCAATAAGTGTCTCGTAATCGGTAATTTCGTTTTGCGTGTTCATATAGAAATTATTCGATAATAAGATCGTTTGCTCTCAAGGTTTCAAGATAAGGTTCTATGGAGCTTCTTGCTTCCTCGGCAGATACTTCGTAGTTTTCTGTAATCTTATTTACAATCTCATCTGTTGTAATATCATTTTCAAGAAGCTTAAAAATAAATTCTCCAACAGAATTCAATTTAATCATACCGTTAAATTTGTTGTCTTCGTTTCCGATTGCGAGTGCAACAGACTGCCCTGCTACGTTTCTGACAATAAAGTTATATCTGAGTTTCATAATTCAATACCTTCTTCAATTTCTTGATTGTTTTAAAAATTACTGATTCTTATAAACAGAATCGTATTCTTCATTATCTTCCTTCTTCTTCTTTGAGCCGTTTTTTATAACCAAAATAATAACCGCCGCAATTATATATACCACAGAGAAAACAATCGTAAACGTGAAAGCGAACGCTTGTTTTTCGCCTGCTCCGGATATGCCGAAGAGTATAACGTACATACCTACTACAGACGATATAAAGTTCAGTATAACGCGGAGAATAATATTAAGCTTTTTGGGCTTTAAAAGAAGTGACGAAAGAGATAACCAGAGCGAGAGGAGGCCCAACAGCAATAAAGCGGAAATATTCAGAAAACTGCTTGCATTGGCTCCCGCCGCAAAAGCTATAAATGAGCATCCCAAAACGCATAGAGTAAAAATTACACATGCGTTTTGAAAGATACCGTAAATAAATTTAAGGAATTTAGTTTTCATTTTTGGAAAAAGCACCTCTTAGTCAAGGTCAGAGAAGCTGATTTCAAAGGTGTTTACAACCTTTTCCTGAGCTTTAAGATACTTTTGTGTACCGTTTTCAACGTTAGCCTTAAATCCGGAGTTTGTTGCAGTCATAGGTTCGAGACCGCATACGTACGTACCCGACTGACAAGCTTTCCATTCGAGGAAGTTTGTAAGAGCAGGGGAGAGGTAGTTGATTCTAAGGCTTGTATTGATATCGGGGTTATCTATGCCGAAGCATTTTTCTGAAAGCTCGTGTTCAAATAGCATTTCACCAAAATCGTCTTGAGGAGCTTCGAAATACTTCCATGCTTCAGGATTTTCTTTTGCCAATGCGTTAAAGGGATGGCACTTGGTTGAGGGAATAACTAACTTTGAGTTTTCAGACATAAGCGGATAACCCAAATTGAAATGATAGAGCATAGAAAGGTGTGTATCGGTAAAGCCTTCGTTCTTGATAACGTCTTTTACAAAAATTTTATCTTCGCCGTATTTGCAAGTGATAGAACGTGTCAAAGACATATTTGAACCGAACAAAATTGCTTCACGCATAACGCCTGAAATAGTAACGGAGTTTCCGTCTTCGGGAATTTCGATGTTAAGGTGTTCGCAAGGTGTATTGCTCATTCTTCCGTGAAAAGTAAGCTCGGGGTTTGTGCCGTCTGCACCGCCGTAATTTTTGAGACCGCAGGTAGCCAAAAAACCGCCGCCGAAAGAACGCAGCCAAACGTTGCCGAGTTCATTGTAATATGCGGGATTTACAACACCGTTGGGGGTGTGGAATGCCATATTTTTATTTTTAAAACGAACTGTAAAAAGGTCAAGACAACGGTCGGGAAGAACAGTGAAATGAAGATTGGCACCGTTCCAAATATCAATAGCGCGAGTTCCTTCTGATTTTCCGTTGCTGAATTTGTACTCTCTTACGTCGAATAATTGCATTCTGTTTCCAAT
>JAFQOB010000209.1 GCA_017395725.1 Clostridia bacterium | reverse complement strand
CTGTTTTCGTTAACGACCTTTTGACGTTCGATTCTGAGTTCTTGTTCGCGGTATTTGTCCTCTTTTTCGTCGAGGCTCTGCTGATATGCCATTTCAGCTTCAAACTGAGCCTGTTGTGCGGCAAGCTTGGCGTCAGCCTGTTGCTTTTCGAGGTTTGCGGCATAGTATTTGTAACCGATTTCTGCATCGGCGATTGCTTTTTCCTGCTCTTTCATAGCAAGCTTGTAAGCGGATTCCCACTCGCTGTCCTGAATAGCCATATCGTTTTTATATTCGTTAAGATATAGCTCACGAAGGGCGTTAACCTCGTCGGAATATATAGAGTAGCTGTCAAGATAACGAGAGTATTCCTCTTTGTTTTTATCGGTAAGATATCCAAGCTTACTTTCCAGCCTGTCGAGCTCGTCGTTATAACGTGAATATGCGGCTTCGTACAGCTCGGGGGCAATATTATTGAGCTTGTCGAGGTAGCTGTTATAAGCTTTAATACCCGCCGTCTGTGCGTAAGAGTTACCGTAACCGCCTGACAATGCGGCAGCGTTGCCCATAGTATCCTCCATAGCCTGCTTGCCCTGCTCAATGTAGTTTTTCTTATACTGCTTGTAAAGCGGGTCGCTTTCAAGGTCGTAAGAAAAATCCTCCTTGTTGAAAAACTCGTTCTGCGTTTGAGTAAGAAGCTCGGCATCGGAGAACGCATAATCCTGCGGTTTATTGTTGTTCATATAGTCGTTGTAGTTTTGGAAAGCTTCCTTTACCTTTTCGCTTTCCTCGTATTTCTTTTTCGTAAGAGTAGTAGCCAAGTAATATCACTCCTTTTTTACATATCAAGCATAAATGCAATCCCCTCTATATATTTGGGAGGGAAGGTAATTGCCGAAAGCTCACTCGCATCAATAGTTTCGATAGATATATTGATTTCCCTGTCGTTAAGCTCGGTAAATTCCCGTAAATACTCTTCTTCATAGCCGCTTTTTATGGTTTGGGTATTGTTGCCGTTGATTAAATACTTGTCGTTGAGAGCCTGTTTTTGCGTAAGATAATTTTCCAAAGCCTTGTCGATTTCGCGAACGTTTTTGCTTATGGAGAGAGAAGTGAGAAAGCCGATATTTTCTTTTTCGCAAAGGGCTTTCATAGGGGTAACGCATTTTAACAGATCAATGTTTTTAACAATCATTTTTGATTCTCCTTATTAGAGGTTGATATTGCCGACAGTCTGCCCCGAGCCGTTCAGTACGGACAGAGTATAAGCCGAACCGTCTCTTGTCAAAGCAAGTGAAAAGGTGGTGGAGCCGCTACCGGTATCAAATGTAAGAATACCTGCGGGATTAACGAAAATACGTCTTGTGACACTGCCGTTTGTAACGTACATACTGCTGCCGACCTTTATACCGTTGTAGTTGTTGGTAAGGTCAAGGCGGTTTTCGCTGTCGGTTGTAATTTTACTTGCGGTTATGCTTCCGTTGGATATATAACTTCCGTTAAAGTAACAGGCTCCGCTTTTGGCAATATAAAACGTGGTGTAGCCGTTGGCGTTTGTAGCCTTAAGCCAATATGAGTCGGAGGAAGCGGCTGAATTAAGATAAAGTGAGCCGTAGCCGGAAGCCGACGTAGACAAGCCCGTCGAATTTAAAGACCAACCGCCGATTGTGGCGGAAAGGGCTGACAGGTCGCCCACAGTCAGCTTGTCTGATGTTATAGTGCCCGTTATGATATTGCTTCCGTTAATGGTGGTCGAACCGGCTTGGGAAAGGTCGTTGAATTTAACGTAGCCGGTAAAGTCTATACATTCGGATATAAGAGAAGCAGTACGGCTTGTAAGGGTAAAATCACTTGAACCGGTACCGTCTTTGATAAGCCAATTTATCTTATCGGCGGTCTGAGTTATGGAAGAGATACTGTCTCCGAGACCGACAATGCTTTTTTTTAGTTGCAATACGTTGTTTTTTGAAAACTCGGCATTTTCCGAGGCGTCGGATATGGTAGTGTTGAGACTGTCGGAAAGGTTGTCGGTGTCAATGTTAAGCATCATATATCGCAGTTGGTCGTGGAGTGTTGCAAGATAACCGCGTATT
>JAFQOB010000208.1 GCA_017395725.1 Clostridia bacterium | reverse complement strand
TAAGGTAAAGGGAATAGTAACCAGAGCAGTTCAGTATAAGGATAACGATAAGATAATAAGTGTATTGACGGCAGAATACGGACTTATATCCGTATACTGTCACGGAGCAAGAAGTAACAAGAGCAAATATCTTACGTCAACGAGACTGTTTTGTTATTCGGAATACGTACTGAGTAGGAAGAAGGACTTTTACTATATAAAAGAGGCAGATTACATAGAGGCATTTTTTGATATAGTAAACAGTATGGACAAGCTGTTTTTGGGACAGTATTTCCTTGAGGTTGTAAATGAGATATGCGTTGAGGGCGAAAGACAGGACGGAGTTTTGAGACTGCTGTTAAATTCGTTGTATGCGCTGTCAGCAGATTTGTTTCCGCCTACAAAGATAAAGAGTGCATTTGAATTGCGTACTTGTGTAGAGATGGGAGTAGGGCCAAACGTGTCTTTGTGCCGCAACTGCGGAGCTGTTGGAGAAGAAGTATATTATTTTGACTTAGTAAACGGAGATATGCTCTGTAAGGGCTGTTTGCTATCGTATGAAGAAAAGCAAAAGTATACGTATGAAGCCGAGAATACGGGAACGTATATAGCAGTTGTGCCGTCGGTTATCGTAGCTATGCAGTATGTAGCGAATACGAAGATAGAGAGACTGTTTTCGTTTGCATTAAACGAAGAGCCTTTCAAAGATTTTTCAAATATATGCGAAAAATATTTGCTTCATCAGGTAGGCAAATCATTTGTAACCCTTGATTTATATAACGAACAGATAAAGAATTAGAGAGAAATAAAACAATGGCATTTGAAAAAGCGATAAAAACTTTAGAATATGACAAGATTCTTGAGATATTGGCGTCTTTTGCACATACACAAGGTGCAAAGGAAATGGCAAAGGCGCTTGTTCCCTCGAATGACGTTTGGGAGATAAAGTATACACAGAGCCAGACTACAGACGCTTTGGAATATTTGAACAAGAACGGTATGCCGTCTTTTGGTAACGTTACAGACGTAACCCATTCGATAGACAATGCGAAAAAGGGGGGCGTTTTGTCGCCGACTACGTTGCTTGAAATAGCGAATGTGTTTCGTACTGCAAGAGGACTTGTTGAGTATTCAAAGTGTGAAATAAGGGAAGAGAACGGACTCAGAGAGATATTTGACCGTCTTTATACCGAAAAGAATCTTGAAAACAGAATATTCAGAGCATTACCCTCGGAGGATACGGTTGCTGACGAGGCAAGTCCGGCTTTGGGGGATATAAGAAGAAAGATAAGAAATACGAATACGAAGATAAGAGATACTTTGCAGAAGTATATAAACAGCCCCGTATATTCAAAGTATTTGCAAGAGAATATTATAACGATAAGAAACGGCAGATACGTTATTCCCGTAAAGGTTGAATATAAGAACGAGGTAAAGGGACTTGTACACGATACGTCATCTACAGGCTCGACGCTATTTATAGAGCCTATGCCGGTTGTTGATGCGAATAACGAGCTGCGAGAATTAGAAAACAAAGAGAAGCTTGAGATAGAGCGTATATTGTATATGCTTTCGTCGGCTTGTGCCGATTTTGCAGAAGAGATAACGTTGGATTATCAAAATATAACGTTACTTGCATTTATATTTGCGAAGGCAGAGATGTCGGTGTCGATGAAGGCGTGCAGCCCGACGATAACGGAGAAAAGAGAATATAACCTCGTTAGTGCAAGACATCCGTTGCTTGATAAGAAGACGGTTGTACCGATATCTGTGTCTCTTGGGGGAGATTTTGACACACTTGTGATAACAGGCCCCAATACAGGCGGTAAGACGGTGTCGCTAAAGACGATAGGTCTGCTTGCGCTTATGGCACAGTCGGGACTCCACATACCTTGCTCGGAATCTTCATCAATGTGTGTGTTTTCCGATATACACGCAGATATTGGCGACGAACAGAGCATAGAGCAGTCATTGTCGACGTTTTCAGCGCACATGGTTAATATAATTAAGATAACCGAGAACGTGTCAGAAGAATCGTTGGTACTTTTTGACGAGCTTGGTGCGGGAACGGACCCCGTTGAGGGTGCGGCACTTGCTATGGCAGTGCTTGAATACGTTAGAAGCAAAGGTGCACTGTGTGCGGCTACAACACACTACGCAGAGCTTAAGGCTTATGCCCTTGAGACAGATGGAGTAACAAACGGCTCCTGCGAATTTGATATAAATACGCTGAAGCCTACGTATAGACTTATTATAGGTACCCCCGGTAAATCGAACGCATTTGAGATTTCTTCAAAGTTAGGACTTGACGGCGGTATAGTTGAACACGCAAGACAGCTTGTGTCGAAAGAGAATAAGAAGTTTGAAGAGGTTATAGGCAGACTTGACGAAAGCCGAATGGAGCTTGAGACGAGAACGGAAGAAGTCGAGAGAATGAAGGCCGAATTTGAAAGCTACAAGAGGTCGGCAGAAAGCCGAATTTTTGAAGCGGAGAAGAGGGCTGAAAAGGAACTTAAGACTGCAAGAGAACAGGCGGCAAGAATACTGGGAAGTGCAAGGAATACAAGCGAATTTGTTCTTGAACAGCTTGACAAGATGAAGAAGCAGAAGGATGCCGAGAATGCGGCGAAGAGCCTTGAAGAGCAGAGGAATATAATAAGGACAAGGCTGAAATTTGCCGACGAGGAGATAGACCCCGTAATTGAGCGTAAGGTTAGCGAGGGATATGCGTTACCGAGACCTTTAAAGGTGGGCGACGAAGTACTGCTTGTTAATATAAATAAGCTTGGAACGGTAACGAAGCTTCCCAATACAAACGGAGTTGTTGAAGTACAGACAGGTAATTTGAAGACGAAGACGAATATATCAAATCTTGTTTTGAATGAGAGCGTAAAGAAGATAGAGGCGAAGAAAGAAAGGGCAAGAGTGAGTGCGGTTGCATCATTTAAGCGTGATTTCAAGCCGACTATTGACGTAAGAGGACAGATAGGCGACGACGCGTGGTTTATGATTGATAAATATTTTGACGATGCGAAGATATCGTCTGTTAAGTCTGTAACGATACTTCACGGCAAGGGAACGGGTGCATTACGTACGGCGATATGGAAGTATTTGAAGAAGGATAGCCGTGTTGAATCATTCAGAGCAGGAAAGTATGGAGAAGGCGACTACGGAGTGACTGTAGTTGAGTTAAAATAAGACAGAAAGAAGAAAAAATAATGGACGAATTACTTGGCAGAATAAACGAATTAGCGAAGAAGGCTAAGGAAAAAGGCTTGACTGTAGAAGAACAGGCAGAGCGAGACCAACTTAGAGCCGAATATATAAAGCAGTTTCGAGCATCAATGCGAGGCATACTTGACAATACTTACGTACAGTATCCCGACGGCAGAAAAGAAAAAATCAAAAAAGCGGACGAAGTCCGCAAGAAATAATGGCAGGCAACGCCCGCAGGAAATAATTGGTTTGTGATGTTCAATAATGTAACATAAAACTTTGAAAAAACATTAATTTATGGTCATCCTGAGCGAGAGGTCAATTTCCTCGAAGTCGAAGGAGCTCATTATCTATGCGCACAAACTACAAGTCTGTAGAAATACAAAAAATCCTGTGTTCACAACCACTTGCTTTGTTCGGTGCAGGTGTTCCATGCCCCGAAGATGAATTAGCGTAATGAAAAGCGTTTTTTTCTTCACTCAAGAACAGTCGAAGAAAAATCCGCTTTTTTAAATAGGCTTGGTTTGAATAAACAACATTGTTGAAAAAAGCAATTTTTATCAATCATAAGACAAAAAAGTATGATATAATTTTTTGCGGAGGGGAAAAGAATGGAACAAATACAAATAAAAGCCGTATTAGATTATATCGAAGAGAACTTAAAGGACGAACTTGATAACAAAAAGCTTGCACGTCTCTCGGGGTATTCCGAATATCATTTTATACGTTTATTCCGCAAATATGTATGTCTTACCCCCTCTGCTTACATACGAAAACGCAGAATATCGGAAATCGTACTACGGATCGGAGAAGAGAACCGTCCGATTTCTGATATTGCCTTTGAATATGGATTTAACAGCAAAGAGAACTTTACCCGAGCTTTTAAAAAGGAGCATCATATTCTCCCTACTGAGTGGAAAACTGCAAAATGCAGTTTAAGGCTGTTTATGCCGTTTGAGTTTGAGCGTATTGATCCCAAACCAAACGTATCAATGCAATACTTTGAAAGTTTTTCTTTAATTGTATATAGTTTTAACGGTGAGTTTCCGCCGAACTGTTGGAATAAGTACAATGTTGAAAAACGTTCAATCAAGTTATCCGGAGGTAAGGTTGTTGAAGACTTCGGTGCAATGATATGGGGCAGCAAAAAAGGTCAACTGAATTATCATATCGGTGTAAAATCTGATGATGCAAGAGGCGATACTGCGAGTACAGTGCAGATCGAGATCAAAGAGGGGCTGTATGCTGTTTTTGAAACTCCTTTGGCGAACCAACACAATTTTGTAAGTACTGTACGGAACACATGGGATTGGATCTACAGAGAGTGGTTACCGAACAGTGGGTATCACAGAGCAGACGGTTATGAATTAGAAAGCTATGTAGAAACAGGGAGGAAATACATAGAAAAAATATATATACCAATAGAAAAGGAGTAATTATGGCTGAGATTATTAAAGTATTTAAAGAAAATATTCCTACTCTTCGTTTTATCGGAAAGAAATATGACAAATTCGGTCATTGGGGCGAATGGTGGCAGAATGGATG